>CAMWXB010000035.1 GCA_947178125.1 uncultured Lachnospiraceae bacterium
CGTCAAATTTCTGTTCTGCAATAAGTGTCTGACCATAATCAAACAATATCATTTTAGGTATTTTCATACAATTTGCCTCCACATTCAAAATACCCCTCTTGTATCAGTAATTCTAATACAAGCGCCTCTCGTTCCAACATTACCTGAGTGAAATCATCCAGTATCGTTTTCCTGTTTACATCTATTGCAAGCTGCGGCTCCAGAAATTCAAGCGTAAAGCCTTCATCTGCTTCATACTTGTCCAAATTTTGTTGTTCTATATCATCTTTTACGCAACACAGGAAATAATAATTATATTTCTTACTATATACCATTGCTATGAAAGCCACTTTTACCTGTTTCAAATCATGATATTTAGCGACAAAAATCTTCATTATTTCTTCATCTGGCTGCCATAAATCCGGAATCATTACAGTTTTACATCCTGCTCTGTATGCGGATATCAAATCATTTTCAATCACAAATCTGTGCTAACACTGACAACATCCCAGTCCTGACTCATAAATAGGGAAAGCATAGTTATAAAAGAATAAGAATATACAGACAATAGAAAAACATCACCGATTGCCGCACGAACGCACCTCTGCATCCGCGCGGCATCATAGATATAACAAGAAAATCAAATTCTATCACACGCTGATTTCCGCCTTCACTCCAAGCAGTTCCCGATTTTCTTCAAGAATCGGTTCAACGACTTCGGCAAGGAATTTCTCGACCTGTAAGGGCGCCCGTCCGACATACTTGGCAGGCTCCATTGTTTCCTGCAGTTCTTCGAGGCTCATATTGAAGGCCGGTTCTGCGGCAATCAACTCCAGCAGATTGTTTTCTTTTCCTTCTTTCTTCACATTGGCGCCCGCCTGCATGGAAAGTTCGCGAATCTTCTCATGCAGTTCCTGACGGTTTCCGCCCATCTTTACGGCATCCATCATAATATTTTCCGTCGCCATGAAAGGCAGTTCACTCATCAGGCGTCTGGTAATGACTTTGTCGTATACAACAAGGCCGTCCACAACATTCAGGCACAAGTCCAAAATGCCGTCCACCGCCAGAAAAGCTTCCGGTATGGAAAGGCGCTTATTGGCGGAATCATCCAATGTCCGTTCGAACCACTGGGTCGCGGAAGTAATCGCCGGATTCAGCGCATCCACCATGACGAATCTGGAAAGGGATGCAATCCTCTCGCTCCGCATCGGATTTCTCTTATATGCCATCGCTGAAGAACCGATCTGACTCTTCTCAAAAGGCTCTTCCACTTCCTTTAAATGCTGTAACAAACGGATGTCATTGGACATCTTATGGGCCGATGCCGCAATCCCCGCTAATACATTGCACACTCTCGTATCCACTTTCCGGGAATAGGTCTGACCGGATACGGGATAACATTTCTCAAAACCCATTTTTTTCGCGATCATCGGGTCAATCTTGTCAATCGTCTCCTGGTCTCCGTCAAATAATTCCAGAAAAGAAGCCTGTGTGCCGGTCGTTCCTTTGGAACCGAGCAGTTTCATTGTTGAAAGGACATAATCCAAATCCTCCAGATCCAGACAGAACTCCTGCGCCCACAAAGTCGCCCTTTTTCCCACGGTCGTTGGCTGTGCCGGCTGAAAATGGGTAAAGGCGAGGGTCGGAAGCGCCTTATATTCTTCGGCAAAGTCCGCCAGCTTCGCGATCACATTTACCAGTTTCTTTTTTACCAGCTTCAAAGCCTGCGTCATAACAATGATATCCGTATTGTCACCAACGTAACAGGATGTCGCTCCGAGGTGGATGATACCGGCCGCCTTCGGGCACTGCTGCCCATAGGCATATACATGGCTCATCACGTCGTGACGCACTTCCTTCTCTCTTGCCTTTGCCACATCATAATTGATATCTTCCGCATGAGCTTTCAGTTCATCAATCTGCTCCTGCGTGATAACAGGCTTTCCGTTCTGACTCAGGCCCAATTCCATTTCCGTTTCCGCAAGTGCAATCCACAGCTTTCTCCATGTCCGAAATTTCATATCGGGTGAAAAGATGTACTGCATCTCTTTACTGGCATATCGTTCCGACAACGGACTCACATATCTGTCTGTCCCCATATATCCTCCATTCTCACTCAGCCCGTAATATTTGGGCGTAAGCACAATCTTCTATCGTTCAAACTCTCCCCTGATATCTTCTTTGGGGGGTTCTATCGGATAGCTTCCGGTAAAACATCCTTTACAGATACCGAGATGCCCCGCAATCTCATCCAACCGTTCCATTTTCAGATAGGCCAGCGTATCTGCTCCGATAATCTCGCGTATTTCCTCTACCGAACGGCCATAGGCAATCAGCAGGTCTCTTGCCGGCACATCTGTGCCGAAATAACAGGGCCACAAAAAGGGTGGTGAACTCACCCGCATATGTACTTCTGCAGCGCCCGCTTCCCGAAGCATTCTGACAATCCTGTCAGAAGTCGTTCCCCGGACGATGGAATCATCAATCATGACAATCCTTTTTCCCTTCACCGCTTCCCGAATCGCATTCAGCTTCACCCGGACACTGCTCTCCCGGTTCTTCTGCCTCGGTTTGATAAAGGTCCGGCCCACATAAGCATTCTTTACAAAAGCCTGGCCATAAGGAATCCCGGACTGCATCGAATAACCGAGTGCGGCGCAATTTCCGGATTCGGGCACGCCGACAACAAGGTCTGCCTCTACCGGAGAATCCATGGCAAGATATTTGCCCGCAAGAATGCGGGAATCGTATACGCTCACACCGTCAAGATGACTATCCGGCCTTGCGAAATAGATATACTCAAATACGCATCTTGCCTGTTCTTCTTTCGCAATACAATGCCGCTTATCCGATTCGATTCCTCCCGCAGGCGAAATCGTAACAATTTCCCCCGGCTCTACATCCCGGATATATTCTGCGCCAATCGTGTCCAGCGCACAAGACTCTGACGCCAGAATATAAGCATTGTCGCGTTTCCCAATGCAAAGCGGTCTGAATCCATAGGGGTCTCTTGCCCCGATGAGTTTCCGGGGCGACATGATCACAAGGGAATATGCCCCCTTAATCTTCTGCATGGCACGTCCTACGGCCTCTTCCACAGTACCGCAGTTCAAACGTTCCCTCGCGATGTGATACGCGATCACTTCCGAATCAATCGTCGTCTGAAAGATTGCGCCGGAATATTCCAATTCATGACGCAGCTCGGGCGCATTGATTAAATTGCCGTTGTGCGCCAGCGCCAGCGTTCCTTTCACATAATTGAGTACGAGCGGCTGTGCATTCTCCCGCGTGCTGCTGCCCGCCGTCGAATATCTGACATGCCCTACTCCAATGTCACCTTCCAGCTTTTCCAAATCCTCCTGCGTAAAGACTTCGTTCAAAAGTCCCATTTCCTTCACGCTCCGGACTCTGCCCTTCGGCCCCTTCGTATCGCTGACCGCAATCCCGCAACTCTCTTGTCCTCTGTGCTGCAGAGCGAACAGTCCATAATAAATGCTGGAAGCCACATCATTTCCATCAAAATCATAGATACCAAAAACACCACATTCTTCCCTTAGTCTGTCTGTTTTTTCCATCTGATTTTTCATTTATTTACCCTTTTGCGCGCCTGGGCGCGCATACCAATCAATATTTGAAAGTTTACTTTCAAACTTTATTCTTCTACCTCTATAAGCCTAATCTCTTGAATACTTCATTGTACGCCTCTTCCACATTACCCAGGTCTCTGCGGAAACGGTCTTTATCCAGTTTCTCATTGGTGTGGACATCCCACAGCCTGCAGGTGTCAGGGCTTGTCTCATCCGCCAGAATAATTTCTCCGTGATAGCGGCCAAATTCAATCTTGAAATCGATCAGTTTGATATCCGCCTGCAAAAAGTAATTCTTCAATACTTCATTTACTTTGAAAGCATATTTTTTGATTGTTTCAATCTCTTCCCATGTAGCGAGTTTCATCGCCACTGCAAAATAGCTGTTGATAAGCGGGTCTCCGAGTTCATCGTTCTTATAGCTGAACTCGATTGTCGGCTCCTCAAAGGGTGTTCCTTCTTCCACGCCAAGTCTCTTGGAAAAGCTTCCTGCCGCCACATTACGGATAATGACTTCGAGCGGAACGATTTCCACTTTTTTCACCGCTGTTTCTCTGTCGCTCAATTCTTCAATGAAATGCGTCGGAACGCCTTCCTTTTCCAGAAGCTTGAAAACGTGATTCGTCATCCGGTTGTTGATAACGCCCTTTCCGACAATCGTTCCTTTCTTTTCCCCGTTAAAAGCCGTTGCATCATCCTTATAATCCACGATCAATACATCCGGGTCCTCCGTCTTAAATACCTTCTTTGCTTTCCCTTCATAAAGCTGCTCCAGTTTCTGCATGATGATCCTCCTTTATATTATAAAACATTCCTGCCAATGTTACTCCGCCCCCTCTGAAAGCATCGCTCCGCATACCTTCCCTATACCCTGGAAGAATCGCCTCGCGATTCTTTCGTCTGAGAAAGATTTGCAACGCATCCCCTCACCATAACCCGGAAGAATCGCCTTGCGATTCTTTCGTCTGAGAAAGATTTGCAACGCAAATCTTTCTCAGACTATTTTACATAGTTTTCTCATACTTTTCAACCGTTTCTATGATTTCCTTACCATACTCCGGATAACGGTGCACAAGTTCCTTGATTTCCTTCTTGGCGCTGCCCGCCACCATATCCTTATTATAATCCATTCTTCTTCGCAGAGACTGCCTTCTGATGATCAGCCCATGCCGAATTTCCACCATTTCCTTGTGGTCAAGGATGGCCTCTGTCTGGTGGAGCCAGATTGCAGGATCCTTGACCTGGTATCTTCTTAATATTTTCAAGAGTTCCTGCTGTGTATAATCCAGATCCAGCTCGGCCCGCCTGCACTTCTCCCGTTCTTCCTTTTCCTGATAATACAGGTTCCATGCTTTTTCCAGTTCTTCCGCGCTGGTCACGTCATATTTCAGATAGAGATAATCCAGCAGATTCGTATTGTTTACATAACGTATTTTAACGCGGTTCTGCAGCAGGATAATTTTGTTAATACTCAATTCGACCCGCTTTAATTCCCGTTTCGCCTCCATATGCTTCACATAAATCATCGTGATTGCCAATGCCGCTACCCCGGCCGTGATCAGATAACCGAGTTTTGTATCCATTTCCAACAGAAACTGCAATCCCAGCAGCAAGGCAAAGCACAGGCCCAGCGCGGTCACGCAGATGACCGCCATGCCTTTTGTATCCGCAATTGTGCCGATCAGTTCATTTTTCCGATAAAAGTACGCGTGTTTTTCCCCTTCCAGCCTGCTCAAATCCTTTTTGATCAGTTCCTGATACTGCTCCGCTTCTTTCAGCTTACTGCATCCCTCTTCGACTTCATCAAGCATCCTTTCTATCTGCTGAAAACGCGAATCACTCATCCGGCGTTTTCTGCCCATATAGTCATCCCGGCTGTTCTGCAGAAGTTCTACCCGCTTGGCACAGCTTTTCAGTTCTTCTGCTTCTTCTTCCGGAATCGCCTCGATTTCTTCCATATCTTTCAAATAAGAAGTCACTGTATTGTACTCAAAATTCAGATTTTCCAGTTCCTTCGCGGCTTCCGCTATTTTTCCCAGGCAATTACGGACATACTCTTCCCGCACTTCCCGATTGGTAAAGTCAACACGCTCTTCCTCTGTGGACTCTTCCCATTCCTCTTCATAATCAATTTCTTCCGGTTTCTTTCTGAACTTATCAATGAACTTTTTAAAAATACCCATTTTTCAACCCTTTCATCCTACCGTCCCGCCGGCCTAAACTAATCCAAATGAAATCCGATGATTTCATTGCAGAATGACCCGACAAGAGCATTCTTAGAACATAGTCATGGAAGAACCGCATCAGCGATTCTTTCGTGTGAAGAGGGGTTCTTCACACTTTCATACACTCCCTGTAATCGTCCTTGAGTGCGCTCGTCAGCTTTTCTATCTCGCCATAATATGGCGTCGCATTCCCGGCAGTGCTGCTTCCCTCTTCCTTACACACCCGCAGGGTAAAAAGCATTCGGTTCTCATCCGTCATATCATATTCGCCTGCTGCCTGCTCCACCACTCTTTCCACCTGCAGCGAAGCGTCATACCATTCGGGATGGCCGGCAATGAAATCAACGTATTCTTCTTCTTTGTCCTGCATACGGTGCGCTGTCAGAAAAAGCTTCAGGCTTTCAACACTGCCATTCGACTGATAAGCCGCCAGAAAATCTTCCTGAGCGCGCTCAAATAAGAACAATCTGGCATTGACGACACCTCTGTTATGCAGCACTTTCCCGCGCAGTTCCCGCTCTCCGGACGGAAGTCTGGACAGCAGTTCATCATACCGGTCCAGAGCCAGCATATAGCGGCCGTTCTGTAACATATAATCCGCTTTGGTCTTTTGCCGCTCATATGGATTTAAGCCCGCGCTGTTGCGAATCACCGTTTCCACATGGGAAATCGTTTTGGCCGGATATAAGCCTGCATATTCCAGTATCATTCCTACATACGCGCTCGCCGAGCCCCGCTGGTTCACCAGCGCATACAGCGCATGGGCAAGTGTCGGAAGACCGCATTGCTCGTCCAGCCAGCGCGCCAGCTTATCGCTCACGATTTCCTGGTCTATCAGCTCCACGTTTTCCACAAAACAATAACAGAGTTCTTCCAGAGAATATAGGTTTACATAAGTTTTTTCAAAAAAATATGGGATTTCCGCATAATTCCCCGTTCCCAATATAATGCGGCTCATACGCTGCCCGCCTTTCTCTTATGCCTTCTCTATGTGATGGCGAACTGCTTTGTCCATACCTTTTTGCTGGGCGGAAACAGTTCCCCGAATCCCAAATCCGTAATCTGCGCCTCAACGCATTCTGCAGAAGTCATTCTGATCTTGATATCATACCTGCTGAATGCGCCCGTCCTGACCGGTGCATCCTCGAGAATAAATTCCCGAAGCTGGGCACGCTTGCCCGTCAGCGGCGTAACGAGAAAAGAAATCACATTTTCATCCCCCGGTAAAAGAATATCGCACTCTTTCTGCACCTCGTACCAGTTCTCTCCTGCATCGAGCAGAGCGAAATATGACTCTTTCCCCCGCCGGAGCACATTCATGCCGATATTGGCCTTCAGCTTGTCCGCACCGAGAAAAATATGCTCTTTTCCCATCTGGCTCGGCTCCAGCTTCTCTAAAAGTCCGAAACAGGCCCCTTTGCAGAACAGATTATTTCCCTGAAAAACACGGCGGTTCCTGCATAGAAAACGCAGGGATTCTTTCGCCCATTCTTCGCGGAAACCGTCCCCCAGCAGATAGACCGCCGAAACAATTCTGTCCGCGCACTGTTCCTTTAAAAGCTCCAGAAACTTTTCGTCCGCCAGTTTAAAGCTGTCCGCCCGGATTTCCTCCTCTTCCTGTTCATTCGGAAGAATCAGGGAAGAACAGGTCTGCTCTTCAATCAGAACGACCATCGGCGTTGTCTTTTTATTCCGCTCGAACCGGTAAATCTTTAATCGCAGACGGTTATGTTCACAGACAAGCACCTGATAATTCCACAATTCCTCCGGCTGATGCAGTACGAAATGATATAAACTCTCAATATGGCTCTGAAAATATATCTGCGATGTCTTCAGATTCAGATTCACGGCCGCTTTTGCCAGCACATCCACCATCCTGTCGTCTAAATGCTCTACCGTGAACATGATAGCCCCTATATTTTCCGTCGTCACCATGAAATTCAGCAAGGCAAGACTTCTTTTTAAAAACAGCGTCAGCAGGGCCACCGGATCAAAGGCTTCCTCTTCTATTGTAATCATTCCGCCTTTTCTTGCAAGCCCTATCAGATCAGTCACAAGAAATCCGTCCTCCTCCTGGCTGTATTTGACGGCATCCTTGCCGTACAGCCACTGGTTCACCCCTTTTCGTTTACATAACACTGTCGGAATATTATACTGTTTTGTCCCGATCACGGTCGCCACACTTTCCACCACGTTTTCCCCGTAAACGCAATAGCTGATCTGAGAAAAATCATCCCCCAGATCATAACCCACCAGAATGCTTCCTTTATGCACTTTTTCTTCTGTCTTTTTATTAAAAAGCATATCCAACACCACTTTTACTGTAAGGTAAACAGTTTATCGGTCATAAAATCCTTCTTATAATATTCTTCCAGCAGCGTATTCACCGTATCATAATCCTGCATGGTCTTACCGATCATGATATCGTTCAGCAGCTGAAAACGGCTGCCTGCATGAAACTGGCTGCTGCTATCATTCTTACTGATCGTGCCGCTTTCCGTCACCTGCTCCTTACCATCGGCTTCCTCCGTGATATAATATTGCAGCCGCTCTCCAAAAAAGAGAATAAACTCCTTGACACAGATTCCCCCGAACATATCCCGCATCGTTTCCTTACAGTATTCCTGTTCTTTTCCGTCTTCCCGCTGAATCAGATAATGGATCATCACACGCCGCCCCGGCTTCGCACGATATTCCAAAATCGCCTTATCCTGCAGCATATCGAGCGCGGGAAGATAACCCTGGTAGGATTTGAACAACGGCAGAACGATTTTCTGATGCAGCAGGTCACGCAGAAAATCCGTGATCATTTCTTTCATGTCTTCCGTAAGTTCTTTCGGATTTTCCTCATAATATTTCAAATAAGCTAATTTACACACGAGATGCAGTTCTTCCTTCTCCCTGTACATCTGCCGGATGCTGCGGAAAATGGCATTATCCACTACTTTTTCCCCAATGACATAATCATAGCAGATCTGCGACAGGAAAGCGGAAATAACCTCTTCCTTTCCGCCGGCTTTGGTATAGGCATCAAAAATTTCCATCTCTTCGCCAATATACGAACCGGTATACAAAGTCTGTACGATGATCCGTTCGCTGATCTCATAGGCGTCCACGCCGAAATCCACTGCCGCCTTCCAGATATCCCGCATATCTTTGATGCTGCCGTTATAGTGCCGATTCAGATATTTTAAGATCTGTTCGTCATATTTTCTTTTTTTGACAACATACTGAAGAATGCCCGTCATAAAAGGGTCCTCTTCCATTTCCGCTTCGTGCTGTGCGAGCAGCCTGCTGAACAGTCTGACAAGTGTCTTCACATCGATGCGGTAAGGCCCGGTACAGCGTACCCACTCGTAAGCCTCTTTATACATTCCCCGAAGTACCATAATGCGTACGACTTCCTTTCGGTCATCCTCCGCAATCTGTTCCGGATTCAGTGAAAGCAGATACTCATCCAACTCCCACATTCTGTCTTTTTCATAGTAGAACTGCACAAGTCCGATTCTGATTTCCTGACGTTTTCCTTCCGTTAAAAAATCTGAATCGGCCAGATACCGGAAACGCTCTACATTTTCCTCCTGTATGCTCAGACCGCTCTTATGGTCATAGCAGACATACAGAGAATAACCCAGATGTTCCCTGATGAAAGGGGATGCGAGCTGAAACAACCGGTTCGTCGTGATCAGCTGTTCCGCTCTGCAGGTAATGCTGTTCGTATAACGGTTCCGCGCCCCGTCCTCTAACACGATCTTACACTCCTCATCAAACACCGGAACCTGCGCCCGCCTGTTCGTGACGGAATACATCATCTCCTTCACGCCATACGGATAGACTAAAACAACCTGCTTAATGGCATCACTCTCCACCGTAATATCCTGCATGAACAAAAGTTCCATGAGCGCCTTCGCCACGTCTGCATCGACCATGGACTGTTCCAGAACATTCCGGTACAGATAAGCCAGATTTTTGTTGATCCTGCCATGCTTTATCTGTTCGATGACAAAATGCTCGATAGCGGACAGATAGCTGATATAAATATCCGGAATTTCCTCCTGATGCTTCCACACATAGGCGTACAGCCATGCCGTTATTTCATAATGCAGATCGCTCTGATAGGAAAAATACATCAATATCATTTTGGGAAGAGTCTGCCTGTCATCCAGTGTAATCGACATCATATAATATTCATATAACCGCGTGATCCGCAGATTCTGCTCCACACCGGCCTGATACCATTTGAAATACTTACTGCCCTGCTTGTTCCCCCGCATCAGAGTCGCACAGATTGCATGAAGAATATCGCTCTGCGGCTTTTTCTCATAACAGGAGATCAGAATCCGCAGTAAAAGCTCAGAATATCCTTTCTGTTTCTGCGCCAGATACAGAAGCTGTATCATGACATCATCCTTCATTGCTTCATTTTTGGCCGCAAAATTCAGAATCTGCAATTCAAAATCACCAAGCTTCATCAGCATGGCCGGATTCATACAGATTAAATTCCACGCCTCGAGATAAACGATCGGACTATAACATCTATATGCAAAAAGTTCTTCCAAAAGCGCCCATTTTCTGGCCGCACTTCTCGTATATTCCTCCGATATGAACAGCAGCAGCCATGCAATCCGCCAATTGCCGCGGTTCCTCTCATACAGGCCTGCAATTCGCCGGGATATCCCGTCCACATACCGGTCACTTTTGCTGTTAAGGGTCGTCAGATACAGATAATAACAGCCTATTTCCGGCTTTTCCCCCCATAGTTCTTCTATTTCACCCTTGCTCTGTTCCAAAATCCACTCCGCTTCGTGAAAACGTTCCTGTGTCATAAAAAGCTGGGCCTGAAACAGCTTTGCCGAAATATCATTGCCGTCCACTTCCTTCAAACGCTCCACCAGGCTGCCCGATTCTTCCATCCAGGTCCTGGCGCTGATCCTTTTCAGCCGATAGGCCTGGTAATTCTGTATGAGCTGCATCGTCACGCGTTTCTGTTCCCGTTTCATTTCCGATAACTTCCGCCCGATCTCCGCACGGCAGATAATTGTCACCGGAATCGTGACTGTCTTTTCAAAACTGATCAGGCGGATACATCCGTAATTATTCCCCGCATGAAGCTTTTCATCCTGTATATAATAATATAAACGATACAGATTCCCAAGAAAAGCGTCCTCCGTAACAAGTTTTTCATCTACCTTCAGGAAATCTCCCTCCGTCTTGACACGAAGGCATGTATACCCCCATCCGTTTCGGTGAATGACAAGGGTATAACGTGTCATTGCCGCAGGCTCCTCAATCCTGATTTCTGCTTCTTCCGGCAAAAACTCCACCGGCTTCTTTTTATTGATCTCCAACAGAAACTCTTCCACATTATGCTCATTGCCATAGACTGCTGAAAGACCTTTATAGGCCGCATAATGCTGCTTACCGTTTCCGGCGAGTATCTGTTCAAATGCAGGACTGTAAAAAAGCTTCACCGCCTCCGGCCAGTTGCTTTTTGCGAGATTGGTAAAGTGAAAAAGGTTCTTGATCTCTCCCAGGCTGGACGTTATCTCTTCCGCCGTAATGGAAACTGAAAAAGGGAGATAATATTCTCCCTGATTTGATATCATATGAAAAGCGCCTTTGACCTCTTCTCCGGCCGCTGAGCCGGAAGCATCGAACCGATAAAAGATCTCATCCTGACTGCCTCCGAAAGTAGATGCAAGACAGGCCATCCGCAGGTCTGAAGACACGATATAACCTTCCGTCACAACATTTTTGGCCCCATACAGGACAAAAGACCCCTCCGCCGTCTCACCCGCCTGTACGGACAATTCGACCCGCGGGCATGAAAAATCCAGCGTGCTATTTTCATACTTAAAATTTCCGTCTAATATTTCACGAATGATCTGCTTCAACTTCACACCACGCTTCCGAAAGGTTTTTACTCATTTCTGTTATTATAGCATTTAACCATCGGTCTTAGCAAGGTGAAAGATGTCTGAAAGTAGTCTGATGAAGGTAGTTCGAAGGGGAATGTCAAGCCTTTATCAGACAAAAACCGGGACAGAAGATTCCTCTCCCGCCCCGGTCCTCTTTTTTAAACTCTTTTTCATCAACCCGGTTCCGATATCCGGCTGACACCCACATAGACGTCTGAAATCTCATACCATGTAGGATAATCCGTAATCCCGCTCTGCGGCAGTCCGAATACTTTCTGGAACACCCGCACGGCCTCTGCCGTCGAAGAACCATAGATACCGTCCACCGTAAGTTTCGGAATCGCCGGATAATTCTGTGCAATCCGGTTGAGCTGCTGCTGCAGCTGTCTGACCTTATCCCCCGATGCGCCGATTCCGAGATTATACCCCGGCCAAGAGGAAGGTACGCCGGCCACGCTGACTGCCGAATTAATATACATATCGCTGCCATAATAATATCGAATGATCTCAATGGCAGAATATCCTTCATCCCCAAGATATTTGGAGCCCCATTGGCTGAGGCCGTCGCAGGTCACACGCTGGCCGTCGCAATAGGATGTAAAAATGGGCTGCCTGACTCCCGGTCTGGAAAGAAAATTCGTAAAAATACTGTCTACCAGCCTGTCGATATTCTCAAATGTATTTCTGCCCCGAATCCACTTCTGGTCATAAGCGGTAGAGGAAGTGATCGTAAAGTTGTAGCCCTGGTTGCGATACCGCGAGACCACCGCTCATTCGTCATGAACCGGTAATGGAAATGGCGTGCATATACGCATCGTTACCACGCGCACAGGTCACTGTAACTTTCTTACCGCTTACCAGCACCTTGCAGTTATTGACACTGCTTACTGAATCCAGCTTCAACTCCATCTCCCCATAACTCGTCGATAAGTAGAGCAGATTTTCATTGGACTTGCTTCCGACCGTTCCTGTTACCGTCGAGGCAGAAGACGTATCCACCGATACCGACGAACTGTCTTTTGATGCAAAAATCGTCGCCGCGTGCATGTAAGCATCCGAGCCGCGGTAAACCGAAACTGTCAGCTTATTGCCGGGCGTAAGAACGATGCCGTTTCTGGAATCCGTATTATTATCAATCGCAATCTGCATCACACCATTACTGGTCGATAAATAGAGCAGATTTTCTTTTGTATCACTCGTTACCGTACCGGATACCGTTGATGTATCTACATTGACGGCCGAAACCGGCGCCGGCGTTACGCCTGTATAATTCGTTCCCGACGAACCGCTTGTCCCCGATGAACCCGACGCTCCATCCGTAATGCTCACCGCGTGCATATAGGCATCTGAGCCCCGCACACATACAATGCTGTATGTCTTATCCGCCACAAGAACGGAACAGCCGCTCAGATTTGTCGTAGGATCCATCTTAATCTCCATATCCCCCTGCGGTGTCTTAAAGAAAAGCACATCGCCATTGCTTTTGTTCCCGATCGTTCCCGTCACCGTAGTGGATGTCGAAGAATCCAACGTCGTTGCCGGTGCCTGGGTTTCTCCTGAAAGCTTTACCGCATGAAGATATCCGTCAGAACCATGTGACACAGAAACCGACACCTTACTATCCGGCAGCAAAATCTTACAGCCGCTCGTATCCGTTCCGCTATCCAGCTTGATCTGCATTTCACCCTCTTTGGTAGAAAGCCGCAGCAAATCGGAAGTCGTACCGGATGCCACTGTCCCCTGCACCGTCGCAATTATCTCCGCCGCCTGTATTTCCAGCGAATTGACCGGTACCGCCGCTATGCCGCATACAAGGCCGGCCGTCAGACATAACTTTGCAAATTTATCCCGTTTCATAAATATCACACTCCTATTCCCGTTTGCGAAGAATGGCTCTTCATTCCCTTTATACACAAAAAAAGGCCACTATCCCATATTATGTAAATATATATTATGTAAAGTCATCATACAATATTTACCACGGAAAATCAACATTTTTTTAAAGAAATATAGAAGTTATGGTAACAATATTCCGCCCAAAAAGAAAGGCAGAAGCCCCGTTCCGGCTCCTGCCCGCATTTTATAAATATCCCAAAAGCTTCCGTTCTGTTACTGTACTACGCCTGTTCCGCTTCTGGTCCACATAATATTCTGACTGATCATTTCATCAATATCCATTCCGATGATTTCGGACGCCCTTGCTTTCGCTGCCGCCTCATTCGCTGTGCCAAGGCTCTTGTAAATCTCATAAGACGGCTTTTTGTTTCCGTTCAGGTCGAAAAGGCCAAGCGCAAGATGACTTTCCATTTCGCTCGCTTCATCGGTCTGTCTGAACAGGATAAAGGAATCGATCTCCGGGAACGACGCCGCTTTCAAGTAACCATAAACGATAGAGGCCTCCTGCTGTTCGTTTCCGAAGCTGGAAGTATATCCGATTTCCGCAAGGGAAATACTTCTCACCTCTCCCGCCGGATTCAGGAAACTGCTCTGGTGCATATAATCAATCAGAATACCGAGATTCTGCATTGTAATGTAAGGCGACGTAATGCTGTTCTGTACCCACACTGCAGGACCGTTCCAGGCATAAGGATCATACAGAGGCGAATTATATGGATGGAAGGAAAGTCCCCAATCTATATTGCCTTCCCGCGTCATATAGTAATTAAATCTGTCCAGATAATCTTTGGACAAAAAGCTTCCGGGATTGGATTTCCGGTTCCATTCCTGGTCGATGGAATTATAAATCCGCACATTTGCATTCATGCTCTTCATCTCATTATAGATGATACGGAACGCTTTCACATAAATACCGACATTATAATCCAGCGAATCAGAATTCGTATACCACCATGAAGTCCTCGCATTGACTTCATTTCCCAGAATCCAGTTATCGACCTGCCCGCAGCCGAACTTGCCTGAATAACGCTGTGCCAGAAAAGCGCCGACCGCCTTCAGATGACCAACACCCGCTTCATCTTCCACATTCAATGCGTATCCCGGACATTCCGCCCCAACAGCCTTCGGATGAACCATATCCTGTGAAAAAGGACTTTCTCCGCGGTTCAGAAGTACAATATTGACCTGTACGCCATAATTGTTAAAACTTTTGAACATAGAATCAAATTTACCGATCATCCCGCCGTTAAAATAATAGGTCGTTCCATTATAGGTAAATGGAATCGCACCCGGCTCCGACTCTGCAGAACAGATATCATCGACTGCCATATTGTACACGACCTGTTTGATGCCAAGCTCCTGCACTTCTTCTTTGGAAGACTTCGTTAAATCCGGCAGGATTCCCTTGATACCGTTATCCATGCGCGCTGCCGTATAGGCCGCGATTGCTTCCGGGTTCGTAATATAATGTTCGTCGCTCACCTGAATCATCTGTCCATTCTGTTTTACCGCAATAATGAACTTACGGCTCAGATTAGATTCCGCAGTATTATAATTCAGCGGAAAACTGATTGAAACGGAAGTTCCTGCATCTGCTGTTGCAACAATACTCCCTGTCGTTCCATCCTGAAAGACTTCATCCGCATAAACGTAAAATTTGCCGTCATCGCTTGCCGGAACACTGCTCGTACTGAGTTTGCAGACGACATCCGTTCCGGAAATCAGACAGGAATCAATCGATACGGAACGCCCCGCAGCCTCAACATACTGCTGTCCGCTGTCACCAACACATACGCCGCCCACAACCAACAGGAGCGCCGCTATCACCGCTGTCAAAAGTCTTCTTCTGTTACTCATTTTTTCCTCCATTCCAACGTGTCTCTCAAAGTTCTTCCTTATATTTTATGTATGCCTTATTATAACATACCGCATTTTAAATGTCATTACCGCCTTTCAAAAAATTGAACAGTGAAAATGAATATACCGGCCTTTCCCGCAATACGATAAATAGAAAGACATCATTCCGGGGAAAAGAAATATGCCTACCAGAAAAAACTGCACGAAAGAAATCCACCGGGAAATCGATTATGGCCCTGCTAAAATCCATCTCATACTGCAATTTCCTTCCGGACAGTTCCCAACTGACCGGTTTCCGCCCACCGCCTCTCCCCCGCCCCCGGAAGACACTCTCAGGCAGGAAGTCCTTGCAATCCTGAGCCGGGAATTATCCGGAAAGGCTTTCCCGTGAAAAGGGTGCGCATTCTGCTGAGGGTCAGTTCGAATCAACAGTTGGAAGCCGACGGAGATTTATCCGTACAGCGCCAGCTCGTTCAGGACTACATACAGCAGCATGAAGACTGGCGGTTAGATAATAAGGAATATTTTGAAGGAAGCAGCAGCGGCTATAAAAATGCAGTTGACAAAAGAGATATTTTGCAGGAAGCGCTGGCAGACGCCAAAAAGGGCGAATATGACATTCTGGCCGCTTATAAGGACGACCGGATCGGCCGGCGCATGTGGGAAATCGGCGCGTATGTCATGACGCTGAAAAGCTGCCATGTCGATATCTACACGGTCAAAGACGGCTGTATCTCCCCGGAAGACAACGATATCATGGGACAGATGATGCTTGCACTGCGCTATGGAAACGCACAGAAAAGCAGTTCCGATACAGGAATGCGGGTAAAGGATACCGCCGAAAAACTGGTCAGGAAAGGAAAATTCATGGGCGGCGCCGCACCTTACGGCTACCGGCTGGTCTTTTCCGGAGAACTGAGTAAGCACGGGCGGGCGCTTCACCGATTGGAAATCGTTCCTGAACAGGCGGAATTTGTCAGGAAGATTTATGACCTTTCCTTCTATCAGGAATTTGGCTCCGTGAAAATCGCAAAGACTTTGAACGCAGATGAATATGCAAAAAAGATGGCCCCCGGCGGCGAATGGAAATGCGGCACGATTACCGGTATTCTGACCAATCCCGTCTATGCCGGCTATCCCGCCTACAAGCGTCGGGAGCGAATCGGCGGAACATATCACAGGCAGGCACAGGATGCCTGGGTCATGGCCGAAAAGCCTGCCTCCGGTATCCGTATCATCGACGGCGCCCTCTGGAATCTGGTACAGGAAAAAAGAAAAAAACGGGCCGCCAGATATCAGCCGGCAGGGACGGCCCGTGAAAAGGACCGGAACCCCCCTGTTATCTCCAGAAATGACGGCATCCTTTCCCTGCGCGATGTACTCTACTGCGGCTGCTGCGGCAGAAAGATGACGAACGGAACTCGTTATAGCTACTGGACCCTTCAAGGCACCGGAGAAAAGCGAAGCAGAAAAATTCCACTTTACCGCTGCCCATCGGCCCATAACGGAATCCCCCACGACGGAAGCGCACAGTTCCAGGCAGATGTGCTGGAAACGGCAGTCTTCCGCTGTCTTGCGGATTACATTGGCTGGCTGCTAAAAGAAGACGATATCACCGTGATCTGCGAAGAAAACCGCTCTTCGCAGAAAAAAGCGTTGGAAACAGAGCAAAAACACCTTCAAAAGGAACTTGTCAAGGTCACACAGGATATCCTTATCATGCAGGAGCACATACCGGATGCCATGTCCGGCGCTTATCCATTTTCCGTCACGGAACTTGCGGACGCCATCAGGCGGCATACGGAGAAAAAAGACCTGTTAGAAAAAGAATGGCGCACGAGAAATGATGCGCTTAAAAAGTTCGATGCCGAAACAACTGCACATGTCCTGTTCCCGCAGGAAGAGAACCGCCCGCCGCTCACCTGGATACAGGTCTTTGATGGCGCCTCCGCCGAAACAAAGCGTGTAATCGTAAACAGACTTCTCGAACGGATTGAAATATCAAAAGAGCAGCTCATAATACGTTTTCGGAACTGCTGACCGCTCATACCCCGAATCAGCATCGGTTCCGCTACCACTCCGTATATACTCTGTTCAGCGTAAAGGACAGAATCGCCAGAATATTTGCATAAATGCTGCTTTCCGGCCAGGTTGCATAAATTTCGGAAGAAGCTACATTTTTGATATAATCCTTGTACCTTACATAATAATTGGGAGCGCTGCTGTCATTGGGAACGCCATCGTGAACGACGACGTATTCCGGCACGACCACCCTGCTCAAAACAATCTCACCGGTCTCATCCATCGGTTTGATTTCCTCTTCCGGAATTTTCGGCGGGTATTCCCCATACAATGTATGGTCCGGAATCACGAGAACTTCTTCCGGCTCATTTGCAGTCTCCGTCGGCGTCATCCGGATATTCTGCACGGCGGTCACATCCGGCAGCACTTCCACGCCGGAAATCATGACCGGCTCATATCCGGGCGCTTCTACGGTCACATTGTACTCCGTATAAGGCATCGGGGATTCCGGTGTCAGGCTGTAAGAAAGGGGCGGTGCGGAGAGCTGTACCTCCTCTGCCTGCCCGGATATATCTGTCTCCAGTTTCTCCACTTCTGTCTCGGGTGTTCTTGTATAGGCAATGGAAATCACGGCGTTCTGAATCGGAATCAATCCGATGTCTGAGGTCACATTAATCTGCAGTCCGCCGGTCTGCTCCCCTTCCCCTTGCGCCATTTTAAACGTTTTCCCGTTCATATAGTTACCTGCTTTAACCTTATTATCTTTCTAATTATCATATGCAGTTTTCGGCATATTGACAAAAAGCCCTGCGGCCATACATCAGGCCGCAGGACTTCTTCCCTTACGTCATTTTCTTATGCACTTCTACTGTATACGTTTCTTACGCAATTACGCGTCTTACCCGATCACGCCTTCGTAAGAAGCATCATGATCTCATTGCTTCTCGCAACAAATTTCGTCATCGCTTCCGGTTCGAGCGGTGCATGCTGCAACAGGGCAAGGTCATAAAGCTGTTCGCAGATCGTCTTGACATTTTCACCGTCTTTATGCTCAAGCACATACTGTACCAGCGGGTGATTTGCATTCAGAATCAACGTTTCGCCCTCTTTGCCGCCGAACATTCCGGCATCCATACCCGGCATGGAGTACATCTTCATCATATCCTGCATTCTTCTGCTCTCTTCGGATAAGGTGATCATGGAAGAAATCTTCTTATTTTTCAATTTCTCGACTTTGACGGTAATGGAATCTTTCTTCAATACCTTTTTCATGATGCCGGCAATTTCTTCCGCCTGCTCTTCCATTTCCTTCTCTGCTTTCTTGGAAGTTTTCGCCTTAAAGGTATCGGTCAGGTCCGCATCGATCCTCTGGAATTTAATTCCCTCATTCTTCGCCTCCAGCTGGGATACGAAAGGCTGGTCGATATTGTGTGTCAGGATAACGGCATCCATCTTGGCAGCCTTGAACATATTGATATACTGACTCTGCTGCTTCTCGTCTGTCACATAGTAGATGATCTTCTCTTTCTTTTCGCTATCTGCTTCTTCCTCATCTCCGTCGGCATCTTCCGCGCCTTCGTCCACGACTTCCGCTTCTACCTTTTCACCGTTCTCATCGACCGCATCTGCTTTCCCGGCATTTTCGTCAGTGCCTTCCGCATCTGTCTTCTCACCGTTCTCATCGACAACTTCGGCCTCTACTTTGTTTCCGTTCTCGTCCACGACCTCGGCTTCTACTTTGCTGCCGTTCTCGTCCGTCGCGGATGCTTCCGTTTCATCCGGGTCGGTCTTACCGACTTCCAGACATTCGGGAAGGGTCAGATATTTACCGTCCAGATTCTTGAACAGAATATAATCCGTCATCTTCTCGCAGAACTTATCGTCTTTCAGGCAGCCGAATTTGATGAACGGGCTGATATCATCCCAGTATTTCTCATATTCTTCCTTTTCAGTCTTACACATACCGGAAAGCTTGTCTGCGACTTTCTTCGTAATGTATTCATTAATCTTATTGACAAATCCATCGTTCTGCAGCGCGCTTCTGGATACGTTGAGCGGCAGGTCAGGACAGTCGATGACACCTTTTAACAGCATCAGAAATTCCGGAATGACTTCCTTGATATTGTCCGCAATGAACACCTGATTGTTGTACAGCTTGATCGTCCCCTCGATGGACTCATACTCCATATTGATCTTCGGGAAATATAAAATTCCTTTCAGATTAAAAGGATAATCCATGTTCAGATGAATCCAGAACAAAGGCTCCTTATAATCCTGGAAGACCTTCCGGTAAAATTCCAGATATTCTTCTTTCGTGCAGTCGTTCGGATGTTTGCTCCAGAGCGGCTGCGTCTCATTCAGAAGTTCCGGACGCTTCTTTATCTTTAATTTCTGCTCGTCCTCTTCTTTTTCTTTCTTGATCTCTTCTACGACAATATCCGTATCCAGTTTCTCGGCTTCCGTAATCGTCTGGGTATCCGTCGTATTGGCTTTGGACAGATAGATTTCAATCGGCATGAAGGAGCAGTATTTCTTAATGACCTCACGCGCCTTATATTCATTGCAGAATTCCAGACAGTCTTCGTTCAGGAAAAGGGTGATCTCCGTTCCGACTTCACTCCTTGTTCCCTCTTCCATGTCGAACTCCGTGCCGCCGTCGCATTCCCAATGTACAGCTGCCGCGCCGTCCTGATAGGAAAGACTGTCAATATGCACCTCATCCGCAACCATGAACGCGGAATAAAATCCCAGACCGAAATGACCGATGATCTGGTCTTCATTCGTCTTATCCTTATATTTCTCGATGAACTCTGTCGCTCCCGAGAAGGCAATCTGATTGATGTATTCTTCTACCTCATCGGCGGTCATTCCGAGTCCGTTATCGATAAATTTCAATGTCTTTTCTTCCGGATTCACGATGACCTGAATTTTGGCCTTATAACCGTCAGGCAGGGCATATTCGCCCATCATATCCAGCTTCTTCAATTTTGTCACCGCATCGCAACCGTTGGAGAGCAGTTCGCGGAAGAAAATATCGTGGTCCGAATACAACCACTTCTTGATGATCGGGAAAATATTATCGCTATTGATCGATAAACTACCATGTTTTGCTGCCATTTTACCACATTCCTTTCTCTCTTTGATCTAACTTCCTGATATATCTCTCTTTTATCCTTTTTTCTAAAGAACAGTTTAATGCGCTCCCATACAAAAGTCAAGAAAAAATTAGCACTCGACAAATGCGAGTGCTAACAATTTGTTGAAAACCTACTATTTTACGAGCTTTCCTAATTTCTAAATTTTTTCTAAACTGCATAAATGCTATTTAAAACTCAAAGCTTGCATTGAATAATTCAAGAAAATCGGAAGTCTTGACATTTTCATCATGAATGAAGCCGATGCTTTCCCACAGTTCTTCGTTCAGCTTTCTCGTCAAGGTTTCCACAAAGGCGTCATATTCCTGGCCGAACACTTCCTCCCGCCGCTGTTCTACGATCTTGACCTTATTGCTGTCTGTCTCTTCCTTATCAAAAGTACTGATACATTTGATAATATGATAGCCTTCTTCCGTCTCTACGATATCGCTGATCTCATCTGTTCCCAGATTAAAAGCCGCTTTTTCAAATTCGGGATCCATCTCGCCTTTCCCAAAAGCGTAGGTGCTCTTTTCCCCTTCATTATAATGCCTGATCAGCTCGTCGAAATCGTCCCCGGCCATTGCCTTTTCCAATACTTCACATGCGGTTCGATAGGTATCCTCTTTTGCTTTCTCCGTATATTCAATCCTTCTGCCCGTTCCGTCCATTGCATAAGTCTTTAACAAAATCTGCTGCACCTTAATGGTCCGGGCCTCATCATCGCTGATTTCCGGATTGATATCCTTGATGATATACTGATAAACTTTACGGGCAAGGGCATATTCTTCATAAAGTTCTCTGACTGTATCCTGCGTGATTCCCATCGCCTCGACCTCAGTCTCGTTCAGGGATGCGTAATAAACTTTGGCAATGTATTCGGTCTGTTCCTTCTCTTCCGCCGTCAACTCGACCTGATATTTTTCCGCCATCAGATTCATCGTCTTGATCTGCGCAATCTGTGCCAGCGCCATATCCTTCACATTCTGCTCAAGCGTCATATCGCCCAGCCTGATATTCCAGATTTCCGTTCCATAGACGCTCTCGTACTGATTCTGAATATTGGTCAGATAGACCATCATTTCGGGCAGCGTACAGGAAATCGTTTCGATGCGGAATACCTCGTCCTTGCCAAATCCGGTCGTCAATACGACCTTCATGCCGTCCGTACCGCTGCCGCTGCATCCGGTCAGCATGAACAAAAGCACTGATACGGATAATAGCAGCGCCGCCGTTTTTTTCCTTCTTTTCATCATCCTTCTATTCACACTCTATTCTCACTCTTTTCTCCGCCTGTCCGTCACTCCATTTCCAGGCGCTCTCCTTCTTTACTGTACCAGTATTCACCGTTTGTCAGCACATAATCCTCACCCGACAGAACGGCTGTGATATAATCTGCAGCCGATGTGAGTTTTCTGCGGAATGCAACGCCGCCGCCAAGCAGCATTGTACGATGGATATCGGACCCTGCTGTCATTGGCAGATGATGTTTCGCGGCATAAGCAATCGCCTTTGTATCGAAATTCGGGTCGTTGTGGGCGAGACTTCGCGAACTGGAATGCGTGGCATTGACACCCTCAACGCCATCGACCCATTCCGGAAAAAGGCGTACTTCCGGAATATAATCTTCCTCCCTGTACGGATGCGCATGAATGACCATACCGCCGGCCGCATGCACGAGTTCATACTGTTCTTTGACATCCGCCCGCCAAATAGCGGGATTTTCAAGCATCCATTCTTTATCGACACCGTAAATCAGAAATTCCGTTCCATAAAAACCCGCCTCGTAACCGAAAAAAACATCCAGCCCAATCCGGTCGCCTTCCGCTTTGGCATTTTCGTATCCGGTACAAAATTCGCCGACCCATTCCTCCCAGGTCTTTTTCCGATCCACCGCCGTGTTACCGCCCCAGTTATGGTCTGTCACAAAAATTCCCGTATATCCATATTCCTTACAGGCCGCCGCCATCTCCCTGCCCGTATTGCGTCCGCATGCACTTCCCTCGGCCGTATGAAGATGCGTCTCATATAAATAAGGATATTCTTTCTTGATTCGGTCATACATCCTTCATAACCATGTCCTTTCACAAGCCTTCTGCAAAAAAACCGCAGGCCACACAGCCTGCGGTTTTATATATACTATTTAATAACGTGAATCCAGCCATCCGGCGCTTCGATGCGCCCCATCTGGATTCCTGTCAAAGTATCATATAGCTTCTTCGTCACAGGCCCCATCTCTGTCATACCGCTCGGGAATATGATTTCCTTTCCATGGTCTACCACTTTGCCGACCGGTGAAATGACCGCCGCCGTACCGCAGAGACCACACTCTGCAAAGTCTTTGACTTCCTCTAATGCAACCGGTCTCTCTTCCACTTCAAGACCGAGATAGTCTTTCGCAACAGCCACCAGAGAACGGCGTGTTATGGAAGGAAGAATGCTGTCCGACTTAGGCGTTACGATTTTATTGTCTTTCGTTACGAACAGGAAATTGGCTCCTCCCGTTTCTTCCACATACGTTCTCGTTCCTGCATCCAGATACATATTCTCATCAAAACCCTCTTCGTGTGCCGTCACGATCGCATAAAGGCTCATCGCATAATTCAGACCGGCTTTGATATGGCCGGTACCGTTCGGCGCCGCCCGGTCGAAATCGCTCACTTTGATCGTAAGCGGTTTTGCACCGCCCTTAAAATAAGGACCAACAGGCGTTGTAAAGATTCTGAACTGATATTCGTCCGCCGGTTTTACGCCGATAACGGAAGAACTTCCGAACATATAGGGCCGGATATACAAAGTCGCACCCGAACCATAAGGAGGCACATAAGCTTCATTAGCGGCTACGGTCTGCGTAACTGCTTCCACAAAACGTTCCTTAGGGAAAACCGGCATTTCCAGCCGCTTACAGGAATCTTCCATACGCTGTCCGTTTAAATCCGGGCGGAAAGTCACAATATGTCCATCCTCCGTCGTATAAGCCTTCAATCCCTCAAAACAGGTCTGCGCATACTGCAGAACGCCCGCACATTCATTGATCGTGATGGACGCATCCGTGATCAACGCGCCTTCATCCCATGTACCGTCTTTATAATTTGCAACAAATCTCTTATCGGTCTCATGATATCCGAATCCGAGATTTGCCCAGTCTATGTTTTTCTTCTCCATAACCTACTGCCTCTCCTTCCTCAGTCCGTATCTCCATTTTTATTGCCGTTTCATCCTCTGATGAAACGTCACCAGAAGTTCTTTTCATCCTAATACTTTTGTCCGTAAAAGTCAAGCCTACAACGCGGATGAAACGATTTCCATCGCCACATCATAAGCAAAGTCATTGACCGCTTTTTCACACATACGGAGCAGTTTCCGGTTTTCATCCGTCAAAAGGCAGTTCCTCAATTCCTGAATGCTCTTCAACACGCTGTCCCCGTCAAAATCATCCAGCTGCTGATGGATATCCCCCAGTTTCTTCTTCCATTCCTCTTCGGAAATCTGCTGTCTCTCCGCCGGCTCTTCTTCTTTTTCCTCACTGGCTTCCGGCATTTCCGTCTCCATATATCTGTCCAGATTTTCACCCAGCGTCCGCATCATGCTGAAAAGGATTGGTGACTGCACTTCGACTTCTTCCAGTCTGCCGGCCTTACTCTTTTTCTCCAGTTCAAAAGCTTCCTCCGCCAGTTCATCGGCGCCCACATTACGCGCATTCCCTTTCAATGCATGCACAATGATCGCATAACCGGAGACATCCTCTTTGCTCAGCATATTCTTTAACTGCTCTTCCTTTTCATGCAGGATATCCCGGAAATCGCGCAGAACCTTTTCATACAGGGAATGGCTTCCGCCCATATATTTCAGGCCGTTCGCCGCATTGATGCCCATATCCGTCAGTTTTTCTTCGTTCAGGCCGCCTGTCCCGTCATCCGCCTCTATGGGCATCTCTTCATCATCCGTCAGATAAACGAGTTCTTTGGGCAGATATTGAATCAGCATATCCTCTAACTTCTCCGGCTCAATCGGCTTCGACAGATAATCTTCAAAACCCGCATTAAGATAAAACTCTTTGGCGCCCACGACCGCATTGGCCGTCAGCGCGATGACCGGAATGTTGCGGGACGGGTTGTCTTCCATCTCCCGGATGGCATGGAGCGTCTGCACACCGTCCATGACCGGCATCATATGGTCCATACAGATCAGATGATATTCTTTCCGTTTCAGCATTTCCAGACATTCACCGCCGCTGGACGCAACATCTATCTGCAGCTTTGTTTTGCGTAAAAGGTCCTGTGCAACCGCGAGGTTCATCGCATTGTCGTCCACCACGAGTATCTTCGCGAGCGGCGCAATGAATTTCTCCCGGTAACTGATGGAATTTTTGAGACTTCTGTCATATTGCTCCTGAAAATCGCCGAGCGGCGCCTTATTGACAATCTTCTGCGGAATCGCAAAGGAAAACACGGATCCTTTTCCATACTCGCTCTTTACTTCCAGTTTACCGCCCATCATTTCGACCAGCTGATTCGTCACAGCGAGTCCGAGGCCCGTTCCCTCTTCATTCCTGCTCGCCGCCATATCCAGTCTGTTGAAAGTCTCAAAAATTCTGGAAATATCCTTTTCCTTCACACCGACACCGGTATCCTCCACCGCAATTTCCAACAGAAGCTTCTCTTCTTCCAGCTGTTTCCATTTAAGATGAAGCGTTACTGTTCCTTTTTGCGTATATTTGACGGCATTCGTTAAAAGATTCCCGATGATCTGCCGCAGGTGCACCTCATCGCCCGATAATTTATAAGGAACATCCGATGCAATATCCAACGCCAGACGCAGTTTTTTCTTCCGCAGGGGAATAGAAATGCTGTTGATCAGATCATTCAGCAGAGAACTGATATCATAGGTTCCCTCCGCAAGTTCCATTTTGCCGGACTGCAGTTTGGAGAAATCCAGAATATCACTCACGAGCGACAAAAGGACCGTTCCCGCCTGCTTGATATCGAGCGCATACCCCCGAATCGTCTCATCCTGACTTTCCCGCAGGATCAGTTCGTTCAGCCCGAGCATCGTATTGATAGGAGTCCGTATTTCATGAGACATGTTTGCAAGAAAAACATCCCTTGCACGGCTTGCCCTTCTGGCATCGAGCATGGCATTCTCCAACTCGATATTCTTTTTTTCCAGTTCGTCCTTTGCAAGAAGCAGTGAAACCGCCTGCTTTTCCAACTTGGAAGTAAAACCGCTTCTTTTCTCCCGTTTCTTTTCTTCGTCCATCTACCTTTTCCTCCCGCCTGATTTACTCACGCTTTATATCCCCTGTCCGCTCATATTTCACAAAACTGTAAGCGATATCAAAATAAGTCTGTTCCTCACTGTCGGCGGTAATCTCCCATTCCGCCGACTTGTCC
The DNA here is from genome assembly GCA_947178125.1 of uncultured Lachnospiraceae bacterium. Classification (GTDB taxonomy): domain Bacteria; phylum Bacillota; class Clostridia; order Lachnospirales; family Lachnospiraceae; genus UBA3282. The sequence continues at coordinate 26,015 of CAMWXB010000035.1, forward strand.
AGATCTGGAAAATAAGCATCCGCTTCATAAACATGGTCGATCTTTGTCACATGCGCGACCTGACAGTATGGCAGCATCATGCGGTAAACGCTTTCACCGCCGATGATATAAATATCCTCATCCCGATATTTCTTTAATTCCTCAAGCAATTCCTCTTTGCTGTGTACAACGACCGCTCCCTTTACCCGGTAAGCCGGATTCGAGGAAAGAATGATGTTCGTCCTGTCCGCGAGCGGCATACCCTGTGGAAAAGTCGCAAGCGTCTTTCTTCCAAGAACGACTACTTTACCAGCCGTTTCTGCCCGGAATGCCTTGTGGTCATTCGGAATGCTCACGAGCAGACTTCCCTTACAGCCGATGCCCCAATGATTATCAACTGCAACAATTAGATTCATTTTCGTAACCATGCCTTTCTATCAATCTAACACCTCATTGTCTGTCATATTTATCGCACAGCGCATTGATCTGATCTGCAAATCTGCCCAACTCTTTATTCGTACCGCCTTCGTTCTTATAGATGACTGCCATAAGCCGCTGTCCCGCAGCCACCAGTCTCGCAAAGACATCCGAAACAAGATGTCCTTTTTTCTTGATGATAACGGGTTCTGCCTCGTAAATAAATTCGTTGGCGAGCAGGTCGAAACGCGTCCCGCTGTAAGGCGCATACGCCTTCTGTCCATGTTCACCTTTCAGGCATTCCGTAAAAATCTTACAGATTCTGTCTTCTCCATGTACGACAAAGACCCGTTCCGGTTTCTTCTCAAAACCTTCCAGCCAGCGCAGCAGCCCCGCCTTGTCCGCATGGCCGCTCATGCCCACCAGTTTCTCTATTTCGGCGCGGATTTCTATCGTCTCGCCAAAAAGTCTGACTTCCTTAGCGCCTTCCACGATTGCCCGGCCAAGCGTACCGACCGCCTGATACCCGACGAAAAGAACCGTACATTCCGGGCGCCACAGATTATGTTTTAGATGATGCCGGATTCTTCCGGCCTCACACATGCCTGAAGCCGAAATAATGACTTTCGGCGTATTTTCAAAGTTGATCGCTCTGGACTCATCGCTCGTGATCGCAAGGTGAAGTCCCGGAAAGGTAATGGGATTAATTCCCCTTTTGATCAGTGCGACCGCATCTTCGTCAAAGCATTCCAAACTGTTTCTCTGAAAAATGCCGGTCGCCTCCACTGCAAGCGGACTATCCACATAGACAGGAAACCCTTCATGCCCTTTGATACGCCGTTCTTCTTTGATCTGACGTAAAAAATACAGTATTTCCTGTGTTCTTCCCACCGCAAAGGAAGGAATGACGACATTGCCGCCCCGGTCCAAAGTCTTCTGCAGAATCTGAGTCAGTTCTCCGATAAAGTCCGTCTTTACTTCACTGTGATATTTATCGCCATAAGTGGACTCCATGATAACATAATCGGCTTCCTTTGTCATTCTGGGGTCTTTCATGAGCGGAAGGCCGATATTTCCGATATCACCGGAAAAGACCAGCTTTTTCGTAATATTCTCTTCCGTTGCCCAGACTTCAATGCTCGCCGAACCTAACAGATGGCCGATATCCGTAAAACGTATCGTCACACCTGGACATACCTCAATTTTTTCCTCATATTCACAGGGAATCAGCCTTTTGATCACGCCGTCCGCATCTTCCATCGTATAGACCGGCTCGACCTGTTCATTATTTGCGGTCCTCTTCGCTTTACGGTTCTTCCATTCCGCTTCCTGCATCTGGATATGCGCACTGTCCCGCAGCATAATACTGCACAGGTCCGCCGTGGCATCCGTCGTATAAATGCTTCCGCGAAAGCCTCTGGCATAGAGAAACGGAAGCATACCGGAATGGTCGATATGTGCATGGGTCAGAAAAATATAATCGATCAACGCAGGTTCGACCGGCAGTTCGCAGCTCTGATAGGTCTGTGCTCCCTGTTCCATTCCATAATCCACTAAGATATTTTTTTCATTGACACAAAGATAATGACAACTCCCTGTCACCTCATGATCCGCCCCGATAAACATCAGTTCCATAAGCACGCCTCCCTGTAAAAAAATTTTAAATCCCAAGACAAACAAATCGTAAAACTTCTCTTCACACTATCTTATCATTTTTCTGGAATTGCGTACAGTCAATTTCCAAAGTTTTACATATGATAAATTAAATTACAACAAAATACGATCTGAGGTAGCGCCATGTTCATCAACATGATACCTGTGCTGCTTTTTATGCTCGCCGTTTCCGTCGATTCACTGACCGCAGGACTTTCCTACGGCGCGTCCAGAGTCCATATCAAGCCGCTTTCCGCAGTTTTTCTCGTGTTCATTCCTTCCGTTTCCATTACGCTTATGACACAGATTGGCACCTTGTTCTTTTCCCTTTTTCCGGCCCATGTTTTTTCAATCCTGTCGTTTCTGCTTCTGTTCTCCCTCGGCTTTGAGAAGCTGTTGGAATGCCTGATACGCCGCCTGTCAGAAGCATACTCGGACATTATCGGCAACTGGACCTGTAAGATCAAGCAGCTCAATATCATTTTTACCATTTATTTTTCACCGGAAGAAGCAAACCGACAGGAAGTTCAGGTCCTGAGCGGCAAAGAAGCTTTTTTCCTGAGCCTTGCCCTGTCCCTCGACAGCGTACTCGCCAGCATGGCTTTTTCCTGTCAGGTGACTTCTCTGCCTTTCTTGTTCCTGTCGGCTGTGTTCTTCCATTTTCTGCTCTTTTTGCTCGGTTATCTTTCCGGTCTGCTCCTGTCAAAAAAATTCTCCCTCGACCTCTCCTGGCTCAGTGGGCTGTTTCTTCTGCTGCTGGCATTTGGCACGCTTCTGTGACGCCTTTCTTTTCCACGCCGTAGTGAACGGCAACAAGCAGCTCATGAACGATGACCGGCGTCAGCGATAAAGCAAGCAGCTGTCCCCACTCCATCCAGGCCAGTTTCACCGTTCCGAAAAGCACGATCAGGGGTTCGATCTCCGTTACCGCGAACTGTAAAAACAGACCGAAAACAAGCGCCAGGAGCATGAACGGGTTTTTCTTATGGTTCATTCGGAAAATAGAACGGTTCACATCCCGCATACCGACCGCATGAAAAAGCTGGCTCATGCCGAGTACCGTAAAGGCATGGGTCTGCGCTTTGACAAGGACTGCGGAAATCTGATAGCTTTCTACAATATTATGTAAACTTATCGGCAGATTCTCAGCGATCAGCCTGTCATAAGGTACCTTCAAAAAAGCGGCAAGGCTCACGCCGCCGATCACGAGGCCGTAACAGAGAACACAGAGCAGTCCGCCTTTGGCAAAGAGCGATTCTCCCTTTTTTCTGGGCGGCTCTTTCATCAGTAAATCCGTCTCATTGTCATCCACCCCCAGCGCGAGCGCCGGCAGAGAATCCGTGATCAGATTGATCCACAAGATAAAACTCGCCTTTAAGGGACTCGGAAAGCCGGCGATAATCGTAACGAGCATTGTCATGATCTCGCCCAGGTTGGAAGAAAGCAGAAAAAGCACCGATTTCCTGATATTTTCATAGATTCCCCTGCCCTCGCGGATGGCGAGATGTATCGTCGCGAAATTATCGTCCATCAGCACAAAGTCGGCGGCGTTGCGCGCCACATCCGTGCCGTTCTTTCCCATGGCGATTCCGATATCCGCGGCCTGCAAGGACGGAGCATCATTCACACCGTCGCCCGTCATCGCCACCGTCTTATCGAGTTTCCTGAATCCTTCCACAATTTTCACTTTATGCTCCGGTGTCACTCTTGCGAATACTTTCAAAAACGGCAGTTTTTTCAGGAAAACGGATTCTTCCATCGTATCCAGTTCCCGTCCCGAAATACATTCATTCGGAGACTCGGCAATGTCCAGCTGCCTTGCAATGGAAAAGGCGGTATTCCTGTGGTCTCCGGTGATCATCACCGTCGAAACACCGGCCTTTCGGAACTCTTCCACGGCCTCCATCGCCTCCGGTCTGACCGGGTCCTGCATACTGACAAAACCAAGAAAGACCATTTCGCTCTCCTGTAATCCGCCGTCCGGCTTCATCGCAATGGCAAGCACTCTTCTGCCCTCACTCATCAGCCCGTCCAATACACGACCAAGCGCTGTCCTGTCGCTCTCACGCAGTTCGCTCCGCCTTCCGTTCTGGTAAAAAGCCGTGCACCGCTCTAGTATTTTCTCGGCGGCACCTTTGGAATAAGCAATCCGGCTGCTTCCCTGTGAAATCCCCCGCATCAGGTGGGACGTGGTCATCATCTTCCGCTCCGAATCAAAACCCTTTTCATCCTGTCTGGGGAAACGGCTCCTGAGTTCATCGATGGAAAGCCCGCACTCTTTCGCCATATGGACGAGCGCCATTTCCGTCGGGTCGCCTAAGTCGCTTTCCGAAAAAGCATCATTACATAAAATACAGCCTAACAGAAAATGAGCCCGGCCGTTTTTCTCCCATTCCGTTCCCTGCCACATCTGATTCGTAAAAAGGCGGGGAAATTTCTCTTTCTCAATCATACGGCCATCCAGATAACATTCCGTGACCGTCATCCGGTTCTGCGTCAGCGTCCCCGTCTTGTCCGAACAGACGACATCCACCGCCCCCAATGTCTCTACAGAAGAAAGTTTCCGCACGATGGTCCTCGCACGCACCATCCGCGATACACTGAGCGCAAGCACGATGGTAACAATAGCCGGAAGGCCTTCCGGAACCGCTGCCACAGTCAGGGAAACAGACGTTAAGAGCATTTCCCCAACGTTTCGCTTCTGCCAGACAGCAATAATAAAAAGAAGGGCGCAGACTGCCACAGCGAGAATGCTGAGCACTTTTCCGAGTTCTCCCAGTTTTTTCTGCAAGGGAGTCAGTCTTTCTCCCGTCTCATGAAGCATATCCGCGATATGACCGATACGGGTATCCATGCCGATTGCCGTCACGATGCCTTTTCCCCGGCCTCTCGTCACATAAGTGGACATATAGGCCATATTCGCACAGCTGTTATCACCCTGCGCTTCTTCCACATAGTCCGCTTCTTTCTCTACCGGAGCAGACTCTCCTGTTAGGGTAGACTCCTCAATCTGAATCCCCTGTACTTCAAGCAGACGCAAATCGGCCGGAACCATGCTGCCGGCTTCCAACAGGACAATATCTCCCGTAACCAGTTCTTCGGCAGCTATTTTCATCGTTTTTCCTTCCCGGACGACGACTGCCTGCGGACTGGAAATCTTTTTGAGCGCCTCTACCGCTTTGCCCGCTTTTCCTTCCTGAATCACACCGATGGCCGCATTCAGTACGACAACCGTAACAATGATGATCGCGTCGCCCGCTTCTCCGAGCAGAAGGGAAATCGCCATTGCCACGATCAGAATCAGGATCAGTGGGTCGTTGAGCTGCCCCAGTATCATCTGCCAAACGCTTTTCCCCGTCTGTTCCCGCAGCCGGTTAGCACCCTGTCTTGTCCTTCTTTCAAGAACTTCCCGCCCGTCCAATCCTTTTTCCCGGTCGGAATGCAGCAACCTGATGGTTTCTGCCGCTGTCTTCATTTCATACATATCCTTTCCTCCTATAGCGCCGCTGATATAGTATGTCCACTTTCAGGACATCCCACTGATGAATGCCTCGTAAGAGACATCCTCTGGTCAGGAGAATGCCCGTATTTGGGGCATTCTTTGGTGTGAGAAAGATTTGCCTCTGGCAGATCGTAGAACTTCTTGGCGAAGCACCCACTGGTGCAAGCCTTAGAAGTTCTTCTCACACTATACCTTATGCTGCCTTGGAAAAAGATATGCCAGCCTTTAGAATCCCATTAAAAACTCCTGAGTTTATCGCTGCCGTCATCGACAGTATTTTCAATGGATTTCACGACAACATAATAACCGTAGGAAGGATTGACCTCGATATATACCCGGTCGCCTGCCTTATGACCGAGAAGCGCTCTGCCAAGCGGCGCCTCCGTGCTGATCAGGCCTTCCAGCGAATTTCCACGGACCGTCGTTACGAGTTTATATTTTTCGGTCGTTCCATCCTCTTCAAAGTATACCTCTATGGTATTGTTTAAACCAACTTCGTCCTCTGCGGACTCATCCGAGACGATAACTGCAGTCCGAATCATCCGCTCCAGATACCGGATACGGCTCTCGTTCTGGTTCTTCACCTTTTTGGCCGCATGGTATTCAAAGTTCTCGCTCAGATCTCCGTGCGCCCGTGCCGTCTTGACATCCTCCAGCGCCTCCTTGCGCACCACCAGCTTCCGGTACTCGATTTCTTCCTTCATCTTCTCGATATCTTTCTGCGTTAATTCGTTGTGCATCGTTGTGTCTCCTTCTATATATTTTTACAAAAAACAAAGGCAGAATGGCTGTACGCCATTCTGCCAGGTGAATAGATTTACGAAGTAAATCGTAGAAGTTCTTGGCACTGCGTCCATTGGCGCCACACCACCAGGTGTGTTTGTCTTTTAGAACTTCTTTTCACCTTTTTTTAGACCGTCTGGTTCTTCCCGATATATACCGGGAAACTATCCGTTCCTTTCATTTCCTTACCGGCTGTAATCGTAACATTCTTGTCTGTTACCAAATATTCCACTTCTGCGCCTGCTTCCACTACGGTTCCCTGCATCAGCACACAATTCTTGACTTTGGCGCCTTTGGCAATCTTCACGCTTCTAAAGAGAATACTGTTCTCGACTTCACCTTCGATGATACAGCCGTCCGCCGCCATCACATTCTGCGCTTTGGCGCCTTCCATGTATCTTGTCGGATTGCCGCCATGCAGCTTCGTATAAATCGGCGGGCCGGAGAATAAAGCGTTCAGATTATAGTCATCCAAAAGCTTCATATTTTCGTCGAAATAACTCTTCAGGTCATTGATGCGGGCAATATAGCCGTCGCATTTATATGCCTGCACATTTAACTGATTCAGTTTCGGCACGAGAATGTCGCGTTCAAAAAACTCATGTCCGTGTACATAAGCCTCTTCAATCAGACTGATCAGCAATTCCCTCTCCAATATATACATATTCATGGAGAAATTCTGAACGCCGCCTTCTTTTGAGTTTACATAAATTTTAGTCACTCTACCGTCATCGATATCAAAAGTATAATAGAAACATCTGCCATTAGACGGAAGCTTTATCAGGCTCTCCGGCAATTCCTGTTCATTATAGGCAATCGTGACATCTGCACCGTTGTCTATATGCGCCTGGATCATCGCTTTAAAATCAAGGTTGACGGCTATATTGGCATCCGTCAAAATAACATAAGTCTCTTTCTGGCCTTTTAAAAAGTTCAGAATACCCGCCAGCGCACCAACACGGCCGACATATGGCTTCGCATCTTTTTCCGCAAAAGGAGGGAAAATATTCAGGCCGCCGTTTTTACGGACCAGATCCCATTCACGGCCGGAACCCAAATGGTCCATCAGAGAATGATAATTATTATTGACCATAATGGAAACATTTCCGATATCGCTGTGCGTCATACTGGACAATGTAAAATCAATCAGGCGATAACGGCTTGCAAAAGGAATCGATGCCATCAAACGAATGTTGACCAGCTCCGGAACCAGCAGATCATAACTGTTAGGGAAAATAATGCCGAGTGCATTTGTATTTGTATTTAACATTGCTCTTCACCGCCTTCTACATTTTTATTGACCATGGCATTCGGACCAATCTTCGCATTATCACCAATCGTAATTCCCGCACCGATGGTCGCAACGCCCTTCTCATCACCGGAAGGCATCGCGCCTACTACCGCGTTCTCACCAATCGTAACACATTCCGCTACGATACAGTGTCTTACAACGGCGCCCGCTTTCACGACCGTATTCCCCATGATAACGGCATCCTCGATGACAGCGCCTTTTTCCACCTTAACGCCTTCAAACAGGATTGAATGTCTGACCGTTCCTTTGATCTGGCAGCCGTCCGTCACCATCGAATTTTCAACGACTGCGCCTGCGGATATTTTCTGTCCGGGCAGCGCCGCTTTCCTGCTATAAATCTTCCAGTCCTCGTCAAACAGATTGATACCGCTGTTATCCGGGTCCAGAACTTCCATATTCGCTTCCCATAAGGAAGAGATGGTTCCTACATCTTTCCAGTAGCCGCTGAAATGATAAGCGTACATCCTGCGTTTATCGCGGAGCAGGTTCGGGATAATGTTGTTACCAAAGTCATTCTCGGAATTCGGGTCAGCCTCATCCTCTTCCAGATATTTTTTCAAAATATCCCAGTTAAATATGTAAATACCCATCGAAGCCAGATTAGATTTCGGATTCTTGGGTTTCTCCTGAAACTCTGTGATCTTATCGTTCTCATCTGCTACCATCAGACCGAAACGGGATGCCTCTTCCCACGGCACTTCCATGACCGCAACGCTGAATTCCGCATCCTTCTCTTTGTGGAATTTCAGGAAATCGCTGTAATCCTGTTTACAGATCTGGTCGCCGGACAGAATGATAACATATTCCGGGTCATATCTTTCAATAAAAGAAAGATTCTGATAGATCGCGTTGGCTGTTCCCTTATACCAATCTGACTTGTTCGCCTTCTGGTAAGGCGGGAGAACATGTACGCCCCCATATAGCCTGTCTAAATCCCACGGCTGACCGTTCCCCACATACTCATTCAGCACAAGCGGCTGATACTGTGTCAGAATACCTACCGTATCGATTCCGGAGTTCACACAGTTAGACAGCGGAAAGTCAATAATACGATATTTTCCGCCAAAAGGAACTGCCGGTTTTGCAAGCTTCTCTGTCAATGCGTACAGACGGGAACCCTGTCCGCCGGCAAGAAGCATTGCTATCATTTCTTTTGCCATAATTTAACCCTCCATCATATAGTCTTGATACTAAAATCATACATCATTTTGACGATAAAAGGAAGCGTAAGATTGTAAATTTTGTTAAAAATTTCCTTTTCAATTTCAATGATGATATGGCTGGTCATTCAGGCGGTTCTTCGCATACCATTCCATCTTATCCGCATACATCTGCATATCCGCTTCGGCAATCAGATCATCCATATTTTCTCTCCCATCCCCACGCCATACAGAGCCGAGTGCCATAAGTGCATTTGCCCTGTGCATATCCACTTTCATCGCTTCGATTCTTTCCTGCATTTCCTCCTGGGAAATTCCTTCACACAGAACGAGAAATTCGTCTCCGCCCACACGGAACAGCGCATACTCGCCAAACGCTCTGCGCAGACATTCGCTTGCGCGGACCAAAAGCGCATCTCCCGCATTATGCCCCATGGAATCATTTTCCCTTTTTAATCCCATCACATCGCAGTACAGGATTCCAATGCTCTTCTCCGGCATTACCTTTGCAGCGGCATCATTCATCGCATGACGGTTGCCGATTCCCGTCAATTGATCCAAAAAGCACAGTTCTTCCAACTGCCTGACCAGATTCCGGCGCCGGAGAACGGAAACCAGAAAATACCCCATGATCTGAAGCATATAGGTGATGTGGCTTAAAAATTTCTCCGGCGGATTGTCCACGCCATAAAAACCGATGATCTTATTCTCGCTGATCAGAGGACTTACCACCAACGATTTTATATTCTGCGGTTTCAGATATTCATAAACATCAGGGTCTTTTTCGCGAACGCTTTCCACATTGCTGACAATGACGCTTTTCCCATTTAAAAATCTCTTATACCAAAGGGACACTACCTCGACCGGTACATTCTGCAGATTCTCCTTCTGCGGTGCAACACCCCCTGCACACCATTCATATGTATTCCGGCAGATTCCGTTTTCCACTTCCTCGAAAATATAAGCCCTCTCGCTCTCAAAATACTGTCCGATATATTCCATCAACACTTCGATGGATTTTTCCGGTGTGGGAGCGGCCAATGCAATCCGCAGTCCCTCGATGATCACAACTTCATTTAATTCATATTCGTTATCCTGCCTTCCCAATTCCCCGATATTCACAGCAAGTTCAAAACGGTATCTCCTGCCGTCCGCTTCCAGTACGGTATTCTTTACCAGCATTCTTTTCCCTACGACCGGTCTGTAACACACCTCTTCCACAAAACTTCCCTGTTCCAGTCTTTTATCATTACACAGCGCACAAGGCGTTAAACTATCCGAAATAACCTCATGACATTTTTTCCCTTTTATTTCTTTGAGTGACTGTATCCCGTATATCGCCCTTGCCAGCCGGTTCATATAAACGAGTTCATGGCTGTCCATATCCGCAACATATACGATTTCATTCAATTCCTCATAAAATTCCCATATCTTCCTTATTTCGTCGAAACTTGTTTTTTCCATAAATGATTTCATTCTCCTCGCTCTTTTTCATACGCTGATTCCCCAATCATTTTATTAATACCCTGACAAATGCCAATGTCTTGTTTTCCATGATATCAAAAAAAATACCCGGAAAAATAATTTGGGTACAATTCGTCAATTTCAAGGTATCATTTGCAGTTTTACCGACGCGCGGCATCCAAAACGGACATCCAAAACATCCAAAACGCGCATCCAAAACAGAAATTCATTCCCGCTCTCTGACTGTCACCCGCACCCTGTCTCCGGGCTGTTTCCCGATTTTGGAACGGATATCTTTCCGTATCCCGATCAGATAGCAGATACTGCCATCCTCATTTTTAACACCCATGTTGACGATACTGCCGTCATAGGGTTCACCATCGAAAACGGCGTGTACTTTTACGCGCCCCTTTCCGAATTCTTTCCTGATATCATACGGGAAAATGACATAGGCGCCGCCTTTCTGGTCCGCTTCATAAATCAGGGATTCGTATTCGTAGATTTTGTTGTTCATGATATTCCCCTTTCTGCCTAAAATACAGTATAATATGTTCAATCCCCAAAAAACAAGAGGTACCTCATGAACAACATATTAATTATAGAAGATGATAAAACCCTTGCAGACGGCCTCGTGCGCGCTCTTTCTTCGGGACAGAACGCGGCGGAGAGCTGCGGCTGTATTCAGTCAGCAAGGGAGAAAATCGTGCAGAACAGCATACAGCACTACTCTCTGATCCTTCTGGATGCCAATCTTCCGGACGGAAACGGTTTCGATTTTCTTACAGAGCTGAAAAAACATTATGATATCCCCGTCATCATGCTCACCGCAAACGATCTGGAAACGGACATCGTCTCCGCGCTGGAGCAGGGAGCCGACGATTATATCACGAAACCCTTCAGCCTCGCAATCCTGCGGGCAAGGGTAGGCATACAGCTTCGCAGGATACAGCCCGGAGGCGGGATGACAGGAGACCAGAGCCGCCACGGATTCCGATATCAGGCAGACGGCTGCCTCTTTGATTTTGAGAATATGCTGTTCTCTCATGACGGAAACACGATAGAACTGAGCAGAACCGAACAGAAGCTTCTGCGCATTCTGACCGAAAATGCCGGCATCACGCTTCCCCGCAGCCGTCTCATCGATTATGTCTGGACAGGTAATGCAGATTTTGTGGACGAAAACGCGCTCTCCGTCACCATAAAACGACTGCGGGATAAACTGGGGACGCAGGAATGTATTGAGACGGTTTATGGGATTGGTTATAAGTGGAAAGGGATTCTATAATGTATCAATCTATTATTATTGTTATGACTATTATTTGTATTCTTACCTCTGTCATTGTAACAATCCACAGCTATCTGTCCACAAAACGTACAATGGAACATATGAACCATATGCTGGAGCGCGCGATAGAAGGAACTTTTTCGGTAGAGCAGATTGACGAATCCATACTTTCCGCACTGGAATTTAAACTGGCCCATTATCTGGACGCCTCGGCCGTTTCGGCTCGAAATGTTGCGCTTGAAAAAGAACATATCCAAATGCTGCTTTCGGATATTTCCCATCAGACCAAAACGCCGATTGCCAATCTCCGGCTTTATGGCGAGCTTTTACAGGAGCAGTCGTTGGATGAAGAAAGCCGCGGTTATGTGAATGCACTCAATATCCAATCGCAGAAACTGGATTTCCTGATTTCCTCTCTCGTCAAGATGTCCCGGCTGGAAACCGGCGTTCTGGCACTGCATCCGAAGGACAATGCCGTTATGCCGATGCTCGTAAAGGCATGTGACGAATTCGCACCGGCAGCCGCCGCAAAAGGGCTTTTCCTCCGGCTCATTCCTATGGAATCCAGCTTGGAGCCGCACGCTTTTTTTGATGAAAAATGGACACTGGAAGCACTCGGCAATTTATTGGACAACGCCGTAAAATACACGGAAACGGGCGGCATCACGGTAAAAATTATCGCCTTCGAGCTGTTCTGCCGCATCGAAATTGCGGACACGGGAAGCGGCATCGCCGAAGAAGAACAGGCACAGATTTTTTCCCGCTTCTACCGCTCACAGAAAGCCGCTGATGTACAGGGCATCGGCGTCGGTCTTTACCTTGCCAGAGAAATCATCGCAAAAGAAGGCGGCTATATCAAACTCTCTTCCACACCCGGAAAAGGCTCCGCCTTTGCGGTCAACCTGCCCGTCAAAACGCCAAATCTTTCAAAACCGTAAGAATCTTTTTGGCACGCGGAAAGATTGTGGAAAGAATCTGATGATAACATAAGTATTGCAGGGAAAATCCTGCAATATTTTTTTAAGCGGATAAAAAGCGGAAAGGAAAAGCTATGACCATTTTATCAACATCCAATCTGACCAAAATCTATGGAAGCGGCGAAAACGAAGTCCATGCACTGGAACATGTCAATCTCACCGTCGAAAAGGGCGAATTTGTGGCAATCGTCGGAACGAGCGGCAGCGGGAAATCCACGCTCCTGCATATGCTCGGCGGCCTCGACCGGCCCACATCCGGCAGCGTCACCGTGGACGGCAAAGACCTTTTTTCCTTAAAAGAAGAAGCGCTGACCATCTTCCGCAGACGAAAAATCGGCTTTGTTTTCCAGAACTATAATCTGGTTCCCGTCCTGAATGTCTATGAAAACATCGTCCTGCCCATACAGCTCGACGGCAGCGTCATCGACAAAGAATATATTCATTCTATCATCGATACGCTGGGCCTGCAGACCAAACTGCAGAATCTTCCGAATCAGCTGTCCGGCGGCCAGCAGCAGCGTGTCGCCATCGGCCGCGCACTCGCCTCCAAGCCGGCAATTATCCTTGCAGATGAGCCGACCGGCAATCTGGACAGTCAGACATCGCAGGACGTTCTCGGCCTTCTGAAAATCACGAGCCGGAAATTTTCCCAGACCATCGTTATGATCACCCATAACGAAGAAATTGCCCAGCTCTCCGACCGGATCATCCGGATTGAGGACGGCATGATTCAGACAGCAGACCAATCGGTCGGAAAAGGGGGGATGCGATGATGAAAATTCATGTCCGTAATCAAAAATGTATCCGGCATATCAGCTTTCGAAATATGAAAGCCGGAAAAACGAGAAACATTGTCGCCATCCTTGCCATTTCTTTGACGGCAATTTTATTCACGGCAATTTTTACAGTCGCCATGTCAATCGTCTACGGGTACGAACAGTCCAATTTTCGTAAGGTAGGCGGCTATTCTCATGGAACATTTAAATATCTGACCAGCGAACAGTTAGAAGAATTACAGGAAGACCCTCTGATTCAGGAATGGGGTGTCAGACGCTACCTGGGAATGCCCGGCGACGCACCTTTTAACAAATCTCAGGTGGAAATCGGCTATGCCGATACCAATTATGCGAAATGGACTTTCTTAGAACCGGTCGAAGGCCGTCTGCCGAAAGAAGGCACGAACGAAGCCGCCACCGATACGACCGTCCTTGCGCTGCTTGGCGTAAAACCTGAAATCGGCGCTGAGTTCACGATGACTTTCAATGTAGACGGGACAGAGACGACCGAGACTTTTACACTCTGTGGCTACTGGGAATACGACAAAATCACCGTCGCCAATCATGTGTTGCTGCCCGAAAGCCGCGTTCAGGAAATTCTGGATAAGACAAACTGTCAGTGCTTTGACAATATAACCGGCCGCTATAGTCTGGATGTCATGTTCCAAAATGCCGCCCATGTAGAAGAAAATCTGTTGACCATTCTCTCGCGGCACGGCTATCAGTCCGAAGACCCTGCAGCAAAAGATACCTATATCCCAATCGGCGTCAACTGGGGTTATATGAACGCACAGGTTTCCAATTATATTGATTTTTCCACAATTGCCGCGATTGCCCTCATCATCTTTCTGATCATGCTCACCGGATACCTGATCATTTATAATGTGTTTCAGATTTCCGTTGCAAACGATATACGTTTCTACGGGCTTTTAAAGACCATTGGCACAACAGGAAAGCAAATCCGGCATATGATTCTTTTGCAGGCCGTCTTTTTATCTGTCATCGGAATCCCTGTCGGGCTTCTTATCGGATATGGCATTGGCGCGCTCCTGACACCTATTGTACTTGCCAATTTGAGCGTCTATCAGGATGCGCTCTCCGTCAGCCCATGGATTTTTATCGGCTCTGCCTTATTTTCTCTGCTCACGGTCATCATTTCCTGCCGCAGACCGGGCCGGATAGCCGCTAAAGTTTCTCCGATTGAAGCAGTGCGCTATACGGAAGGAGACACCATTCAGCGGGCAGGCCGCTGTTGGAAAGACAGACGTATGAAAGCAAACAGGCGCCGGACAGGCAAACACAGTCAGGCGGACAGATGCCGGAAATACAGACGCCACACAGGCCGGATACGCAAAACAGAAAACGGCGCCTCCATCTTCCGGATGGCCTGGGCCAACCTGAACAGGAACCGGAAAAAAACGACTATCACCGCTTTTTCCCTCTCCCTTTCGATCGTTCTTCTGAATATTACGGTCACACTGACGAGCGGTTTCGACATGGATAAATATCTGAGCGATATTACCTCGGACTTTATCTTTGCCAACGCCGGCTATTTTCAGACAGGCGCAGGCAGGACGTTCTTTTCCGAGGCAATGGGCGTTTCCGAAGAGGTTATTGCCGAACTGAACGCACAGAGCGGTGTAACGGACGGCGGAAGAACTTACGGAAAATACAGCGTAGCACAGGAATTTATTACAGAGGATTATTACAGGCTGTCTGAACGACGATACTATTCGGAATCACAAGTAGAAGAACGACTTGCGAATGAGGAAAAAGAAAACGGCCTGATCCTCAAGACCGTACAGCTCTATGGCATGGAACCTTTCTGTCTGGATAAACTGACGGTATACGAGGGAGATCTGTCGAAATTATATGATGGCAGCGGATATGATACCGGAGACACTTCCGCTGACGCAGCAGATGATATCCATTATGTCGCTGCGGTATTCATGGAAGATGACTACGGCAATATTGAACCAGACAGCCATTGGGCCAAAGTAGGCGACCAGATAACCATCCGTTATATCGACGAAATGGAAATCTATAATATTGTCACCGGAGAAATCTATCCCGATGTGGAGAGCATTCCCAGTATAGAGCTCCCGAACGTCGATATACGCCTCTTAAAACATCGGGATATCGTATACGAAGTTGCCGCTCTCGTCCATATACCCACCGCTATTACTTACCGCTATTATGGGAATAACGAATTTATTATGGGCGCGGACACTTTCCGTCAAGACACCGGAACCGACTCCGTTCTATATTATATTTTTGACGTAGAAGATACGGCTGTCGATACCATGGAGAACTACATCGCCGATTTTACGAATAATGTCGTGCCGCAGTATGACTATGAAAGCAAACAGACCTATATTGAAGGATTCGAATCCGAGAAACGGATGTTCCTGCTCTGCGGCTGTGTTTTAAGCTTCATTATCGGGCTGATCGGTATTCTGAATTTCCTGAATGTCATCCTGACAAATATGATCACGCGCCGCAAAGAATTTGCCGTTCTGCAGTCCGTCGGCATGACGGGCAGACAATTAAAAAAGATGCTGATTCTGGAGGGCGAACTGCTGACGCTCGGCTCCGTCTGTTTCTCGCTTCTTCTGACCGTTGCAACGGCACCGCTTACCGCCGATGCGCTCAGCAGTATGCTATGGTTTTTCAGTTATCACTTTACGGTGATGCCTCTTCTGCTCGTCGCGCCGGTCTTTGCATTGCTCGGCGTTCTGGTTCCACTCATCTCTTATCGTCATGCGGCCGGAAAATCGATTGTGGAAAGGCTTCGGGAAGGGACGTAACGATATAACAGGCTGTGGAATCATCCACAGCCTGTTATATCCTTAAACGACTTCGCCGCCAATCTTAAATTCCGGCTTTTCAAATAAAAACCGCTCCGGAAGTTCAACACGAAAAGCCTTTCCGACCGCTCTGAGATTATCGGCTGTGATCGTCTGCAGCTTCTGCGGTACCACGGAATAAACTTTTACTAAAATTTCAGCGGACTTCTCGACTGTATGAAGCAGTCCAAATGTCAGGTCAAAATCTTCACCGGAACAGAACATTCCATGATGCGCCCATATCGCCACATCATACTGCTCCATCAGCTTACTCGTCGCGATAGCGATTTCCTGGCCGCCCGGCACCATCCAGTCCACTACACCTACACCCTGGGGGAAAACTACCGGGCATTCCGTCGCCGCCTCCCAGAGTTCTCTCGTAAAGACGTCATCGCGCAGAGGAAGGATAAAAGTCAACGCAATGATATTCGTTGTATGTGCATGATAAATCACACGGTGCTTTCCGTTCGTCACACGTTTTTTGACCTCATGATTCATCAAATGGGACGGCAATTCGCTGGTCGGCACCCCGCCTTCCACCAATCCCCACCGCAGACGATAATTCTCGCCTTTATCATCCAGCTCAATGATCGCGATGCAGGCTTCAGGGTCTACGATAATATTTCGAAAATATTTACCGCTTCCCGTAACAAGAAAAAATTCTTCCGCAAGTCCGGGGACACTCGCCCCAATAGGTGTCCAGACACCGCTGTCGTTCAATCTCGTCCGGATTCCCTCCACTTCTTCCGGTTTCAGGCGATAAGATAAATTCCCGCCGTTTCTTTCATGCCACCCCTGTTGAAAACCGTCATCCGCCATTTTGATAAAACCCCGAACAAATTTTGTATCCAAAATTCTCATGCCATACCCTCCTGTTATCCTATTACTTAAAGATTTACTTCCCTGTATTTTACCCCATTATACCACAATAGAATAAGAAAAGTTCTTTTGAGATGTTTTTTTATTTTACCGAAAGGGTTTTTCCGCTAAACTGAAACAAAAAAAGGGAGGCTATATCATGAATACTTTACAGACACATATCGACCATTACCTCACATACTGCCGTTATCAGAAAAGACTGGATGAAAAAACCTTAAAAGCGTACCGCATCGACCTGACCCAATTTCTTTCCCAGATTTCCTGCTCTGCACCCGAGGAAATAAACTCTACCATTATAGAAGACTTCATCGTCATCCTTCACCAACACTATAAACCTAAGACTGTAAAAAGAAAAATCGCTTCCTTAAAAGCACTCTTTCACTATTTCGAATATCGAGAGCTGATCGAACGCAATCCATTTCATAAAATACAGGTACGGTTCCGTGAACCCGTTATTCTTCCCAAGACCATTCCTCTCCACACAGTCGAAACATTCCTGTCCACCATCTATAAGCAGCATGCAGATGCCAGGACCAATTACCAGCAAAAAAATGCGCTCCGGGACATTGCTGTCATCGAACTTCTTTTTGCCACCGGAATGCGGATTTCGGAATTGTGCGCTTTGAAAGTCAACGATGTGAATCTCTATGATAAAAACGTCCTTATCTATGGCAAGGGCGCAAAAGAAAGACGGATTCAGATTGGAAATGATGATGTTGTCCGCGCATTGGAAGAATACAGGAAGGCATTTGAAGAGAGCATTCAGAAATGCGGTCACTTTTTCGTCAATCAGACAGGGCGTCCCCTGTCAGACCAGTCCGTCCGCAGGATGATCAATAAGTATACCGCTCTCGCCGCCATCAAGCAGCATATCACGCCGCATATGTTCCGGCATACTTTTGCCACAAGTCTGCTGGAGGCGGATGTGGACATCCGGTATATTCAGGAAATGCTGGGGCATAGTTCGATTAATGTTACGGAAATCTATACGCATGTGGCGATGGCGAAGCAGAGGGATATTCTGGTGACGAAGCATCCGAGGAAGGATTTTAGGGTTTGATGCGAGGGATGGTGAAAGGGGGATTTGTACGGATAATTAAAAGTTATCCGTTGGAAATCAGATTAGGATTAAATGTAGGATAATACC
>CAMWXB010000036.1 GCA_947178125.1 uncultured Lachnospiraceae bacterium
CTCCTGCTGGATGCGTGTACCTGTGACAGTAAAGCGAAAGGGAAAAAGGGGCTTGTGATTCTGTCCGCCAAAAAGAAAATGGGATTCCTATCTGACCAAAAGTATATGAGCTATAAGGGATTTCAGACAGCGGATACGGCAGAGCCTTATTTTGAGCTGATGTATTTGCCCTTTGAGGAGGACATTTCCCTTCCTCGTTTCCGGGATAGCGTGGGCAGGCATGGAGATATGCCGGAAGGATTTGTGCTGTATTACACAAACCAATGCCCCTTTACGGCGAAGTATGTACCGATACTGGAAGAGATGGCAAAGGCCAGGAACGCTGCGTTTCAATCTGTACATATTCAGACCAGAGAGGATGCGCAGAGATGCCCCTCGCCCTTTACAACCTTTTCCCTTTTCTATGATGGTCAGCTTGTGACACATGAAATCTTGTCGGAGAAGAAATTTGATAAAATCTTAGCAGACAAGGGTGTGAACGGGAATTACAGAAGTCAATAAATTTAAGGAGTGATTATGAAAAAGATACCTGACACGCCCATCGTGATAAACGGCAAAGATGAGGGGGAATATTTTATTGAGCAGACGGCAACGGAGTATATACGATTCCGAAAGAAGCGTATCATCTGATAGATAATTATATTCCGTATATAGATTACAAACCGTAAGCGACGAAGGAGGGAAAAAGAATGCGTCATATTTATATTCGGGGAAGTCTGGGGCTGATCTGGCTGGTTGCAGCCATTGTATGCGGGATATCGGGGAACTTCCCGATGATGGGACTTTACTCAGGTTTAGCAGGTGCCTTCCTGTATTCCGCGTATACAATATGGAAAAAAGGAAAGGACGGCAAAGGGGGCAGGTAAGATGGGAGAAGCACTCCTGACTGTGAAAAGCTTAAGTGCGTGGTACAATGTTGACTCAGAAAAGGCATTGAGTCAACTATTGATTCCATGCACGCTAAAGCGTGCAAAATTAAGGAATAGTAACGAGAAAATGATACTTTCGGATTTTTCTTTTGTGCTGGCCGAGCATGAAGTGGCAGGATTAATCGGGCTGAACGGGGCTGGGAAAACCACATTTCTGAAGGTACTTTCCGGACTGCTCCCTACCTTCCGTTCGGAGCGTATCTGCTTTTGTGGCTCACCGGTGGACTTCCGGAAGCAGGATTTTAAACTCTGCCGCTATACGGTGTTTGCCGAGGACAATTCTTTCTCGTATTTTACTTTCCGGGAATACCTGGCCTATGTATGCGCCGCCTATGAGAAAGCGGCTCCGGATGTGTCGGAACTGATACAGGGCTTTCATTTTGAAGAGTATACAGATACCCTGTTAAGGGAGCTGTCAACCGGAAACCGGAAAAAGGCATTCCTGATCACGGCTTTTGCCCTGAAACCCAGACTGCTTCTTCTGGATGAGCCGGTCAATGGGCTGGACTTCCAGAGTACGGAATACCTGTACCAGCAGATTTCGGGGTATAAGGAGCATGGAACTGTGCTGTTTTCCTCTCACATCCTGGAGAGCATCACGCTGACTTCTGACCGGGTATTTGTCCTGGAGAACGGCAGGATTCGGCAGACATTTGAACGCGGGCAGATCAATGCTGATGATATCCGGGAGGCTCTGCATGATGAAAATGACAGGTAAAGCCTTTGCCAAAAAGCTGTTTGGGGCAAAATATGAGCGGCTGTCCCGGAATCTTTTCATGGATGTGATGGTATTTTGGGGATTGTACATTGCCGGCTTTCAGGTGCAGATTGCATCGTTTGTGCGGGTTCTGATGATTAGCGCCTTTACTGCAGGCGTGATGTGGCAGGCCCTTTCTTCCAAAGATAACACGGTGGAACTTACAGCTATGCTGATGCTGCCGTTTCACCGCCGGGAGTTTGTTTTCTCCTATGTGGGGGTGCTGGGCGCATATACGCTTCTTACAAAGACAGGGCTGCTTTTCGCGGTTCTGCTGGCCGTTTCTGCCTGGAAGCCGGTAGAACTCGTGGGAATGATCCTCTGCATGATCCATGCAGTCCTTATGACTGCCGCGGTTTATTCCGTGAGAAAATACTGGTATGTGGGGGGATTCTGGGCTGTTGCCATAGTGTCTGCAATTTTATTCATGACAATAGAAGACTCGCGAAGCGTGGATTCTATCGGGTTTGGAAATGGGCTCCTGGCTGGCTTGTTGCTGCTTGTGAATGGTCTGTTTGCCGTTTTGATTTTATGGAGAGCAGACGGATACGTTTTTTATCAGAAGGAGAGTAAGAAAAGCCATGCGGTCCGGCAGAGGAAAAGGGCAACACTCTGGCGGTATTTTTTTCGGTATCTGAACTGCCATAAGAATTATCTGCTCAATACCGCTGTGATGTGGTGCGTAGCTCTTGTACTGCCCTATTTCATAAGAGAAATGGCCGGTCTGTCCGTTATTCCGGTTGGTTTTGCGATTCTATCCTTAAATACGCCCATCTGTATCCTGCTGTCCTGTGACCCTGATCTGGAGCTGGCAGTCCGTTTCCTGCCCGGGCAGAAACGGCGCTTTTGCATTCCATACTGCCTGTTTATCTTCCTTTGTAATATGGCTGCAGATGTGATATTCCTCTGCAGCTGGCAGATACAAAACGGCAGCGTCACTGTCCATATGATTGCAGGGGCAGTTTTCTTTGCCCTGCAGAGTGCGGTGTTGTCTGTGCTGCTGGAATGGTTTTATCCCATCCGGGGCTGGAAGATTGAAAGCGACCTGTGGCACCATCCGCGGAAATATATGGTTCCAGTGGTAATGCTCCTACTCGCGGGGGCAGTTTTTTCCTGTCCGGTGTTGCTGCCTGTGCTGTTGAGTGCGCTGGCTGTGGAAATTTTGATTTTGCTTTTTATATTCTTTTTCTGAAAATAATAGTTTACAAATCCTGGAAACGGGTATATTATGATTATGGAAAACGATTTCCGGAAAACCTTTTCCAGAAAACCTTTTCCGAGTATTCGCCCCGGATGGGCAGGTCGTGAAAACGGCAGAATAAGAGGAAAAATGGTATCGATTAGAGATGTGGCAAAGAGGGCCGGTGTGGCGATTTCCACCGTATCAAAAGTGTTGAATGATTACCCGAATGTCAGTGAAGAGACGAAGAAAAAAGTGAATGAAGCGGTAGAAGAACTGAATTTTGTTCCAAATTCCGTGGCGGCCGCCCTTTCTTCCAAGCAGTCCGGCCGGGTAGCGATTCTTTTGAATCTCGATAACGCGAAACAGACAGTGGATGAGATCAACATGCAGTCTCTGATTGGGGCGATTCAACAGGCGGTAGAACTGAATCTGGATGTGATTACGGTTTTCTTTTCCATGATCAGAAAGATGACAATGGAAGAAATTGTCCGCTATCTTCATTCCCAGAGCATTACCGGACTGATCATTTTCGGGTTGGCCAGAGATGATAAAGTGCTGCATAGTCTGATCGCTTCCGGGATTTTTAAGACCGTGACTGTAGAGGCGCCTCTCGTCAATGAGCATACGTCCTGTATCTCGATCGATCAGGCCGCGGCGCAGTACGAAGTGGCCCGGAAAACGATAGAAGAAAATAAGGCAAAAAGCATCCTCTATCTTGCCGGCAGGAAAAACAGTTATGCGGCGCAGGAACGGCTGAAGGGCATTCAGAAGCTGGCGGAAGAACTGGAACTGCCTCTGCTCGTGCGAAATGGCGATTTTTCCGAGCTGGAGGCTCGAAAGCATACGTTCCGCTATGCCAGAAAGAAGGATGTCGTTGTCTGTGCTTCCGACCTGATGGCGATCGGTGCGATGAAAGCGCTGATAGAGATGGATATTTTCCGTCCGGTCTGCGGTTTTGACGGCATTACGCTGATGGGCTATGCGGGCAAGCAGATGAACACGGTCAGACAGAATTTTACCGGAATTGCCGCAAGAGCAGTGACGGAACTCAAAAGGCTTCTGGAGGGCGGGACCGGAGAGGAAATCCTGATGGATTATGAACTGATCCGGATGCAGTATCTGGACGTTATAAAATGAAGATGTACAAAATGCGCCGGATGATAAGGCGCTGTAAATATGTTAATACTAATAAAAATTTATAAGCAGGAAATGCAGGAGGTATTATTATGGCACAGGCAAGCAACTTGACAAGAGATGTGTTGGTGATGAATCTGGAAAAAGAGCTGGAAGAGCAGATAAAGAGCATGTATGTGAAGGATATCGCATCATGCAGCAATGAGGAATTGTATTATGCGCTGCTTCTTTTATCCAAAAAGCTGATGCAGGTTTCCGAGACGATCGAAGGTGAAAAAAAGGTTTACTATATTTCCGCCGAATTTCTGATTGGGAAATTATTATCCAATAACCTGATCAATCTCGGAATCTATGACAGACTGGATGACATTCTTCG
Source organism: uncultured Lachnospiraceae bacterium (assembly GCA_947178125.1). GTDB lineage: Bacteria > Bacillota > Clostridia > Lachnospirales > Lachnospiraceae > UBA3282. The sequence continues at coordinate 4,380 of CAMWXB010000036.1, forward strand.
TAAAAATGGCAAAAGCCTGAGCGCAATCGAGGAGGTAGAGCCGGAACCGTCGTTAGGTAATGGCGGTCTTGGCCGTCTGGCAGCCTGTTTTCTCGATTCCATTGCAACACTGGGACTGCCGGGGGAAGGAATCGGCCTGAATTATCATTTCGGCCTTTTCAAGCAGGTATTCCAGGATAAATTACAGCACGCGGAGAAAAATGACTGGATTGAAGAACATTCCTGGCTGACCAGAACGGATGTGACGTTTGATGTGAACTTTGGCGATAAGAAAGTAACTTCCAGACTGTACGATATTGATGTGGTAGGTTATGACAATGGCGTCAATAAACTGCGCCTGTTCGATGTGGAGACGGTGGATGAGAGCATTGTTAAAAAAGGCATTGATTTCGATAAGGAAGATATCGAGAAGAACCTGACGCTGTTCTTATATCCTGATGATTCCGACAAGGCGGGCAACCTGTTGCGTATCTATCAGCAGTATTTTATGGTGAGCAATGCGGCGCAGCTCATTTTACGGGAGTTAAAAGAGAAGAAATACGATCTGCGCAGAATGTATGACCATGCAGTAATCCAGATCAATGATACTCACCCGACGATGGTCATCCCGGAGCTGATTCGGATCCTGGTAGATGAAAAAGCGTTTACGATGGACGAGGCGATTGAGGTCGTCAGCAAGACCTGCGCCTATACCAATCACACGATTCTTGCGGAAGCGCTGGAAAAATGGCCTTTGGAATATCTGGAAAAAGTTGTTCCCCAGCTGGTACCGATCATCAAAGAGTTGGATAAGAGAGTCGCAGCGAAGTACAAAGACCCGAAAGTGCAGATCATCGACAAGGAAAAGAGAGTGCATATGGCGCATATCGATATCCATTATGGATTTTCCGTTAACGGCGTAGCGGCGATTCATACGGATATCCTGAAGAATACGGAGTTGAACGCTTTTTATAAACTGTATCCTGAAAAATTCAACAACAAGACTAACGGTATCACGTTCAGAAGATGGCTGCTTTCCTGTAACCGGGAACTGGCGGGATTCCTTTCCGAAACGATTGGCGATGGTTATAAGAAAGATGCGAATAAGCTGGAAAAACTGCTGGAGTTCCAGGATGATGAGAAGGTACTGGACAGAATTGCGGAGATCAAGATGAACCGCAAGAAAGATTTAGCGGCTTATGTGAAGGAAGTGGAGGGCGTTACGCTGAACCCGGATTCCATTTTCGACATCCAGTCCAAGAGACTGCATGAGTATAAGCGCCAGCAGATGAACGCGCTTTACATCATCCATAAATATCTGGAGATCAAGGCAGGCAAAAAGCCGGCAAGACCGATGACCTTTATCTTCGGTGCCAAAGCGGCGCCCGCTTATGTCATTGCGCAGGATATCATTCACCTTCTGCTGGTTTTACAGGAAATCATCAACAATGACCCGGAGGTAAGCCCTTACATGACGGTGCTCATGGTGGAGAACTACAATGTATCCTATGCGGAAAAGATGATTCCGGCGTGTGATATCTCCGAGCAGATTTCCTTAGCTTCCAAAGAAGCTTCCGGAACGGGCAATATGAAATTTATGTTGAACGGTGCGGTAACGCTCGGTACTTCCGATGGCGCAAACGTAGAGATTCACGAACTCGTAGGAGACGATAATATTTATATTTTCGGAGAAAAATCAGAGACGGTCATCGAGCACTACGAGAAGGCGGATTATGTTTCCAAAGACTATTATGAGAAGAGCCCGGTCATCAAGGCGGCGGTTGATTTTATTATCAGCAAAGAAGCGTTGAAGGCCGGCCATAAGAAAAATCTCGAAAGACTTCATAAGGAACTGCTGAACAAAGACTGGTTTATGACGCTGTTAGATCTGGAAGACTATATTGCGACAAAGGATAGAATGATGGCTGATTATGAAGATCAGAGCAAATGGCGGAAGATGATGCTTGTCAACATCGCGAAAGCTGGCTTTTTCTCATCCGACAGAACCATCGAGGAATACAACAGGGATATCTGGAAACTGAAATAAAAACAGGAATAGGGGCTGAACACGCTCGAATGTGTTCAGCCCTTATTATTAACAGGAAATTATGGGAGTAAATCTGCAATGCTAATATGCAGACCTTCGTAAATACATACCGGAATCGTATCTGTAAAATGGTATTGACGGGTTTGGTTTTCGTGTTCCAGATCATAAACATTCACTGTATGCATCATAGGGTTTATGATCCAGTATTCCCGCACGCCGGAAGAACGGTATTTAAAAAGCTTGATTCCATAATCCATCCGTTCCGTACTGGGAGAAACAACCTCAATAATCCAGTCAGGTGCGCCATGACAGCCTTTATCATTCAGTTTGCTTTTGTCGCATATGACTGAGATGTCTGGTTCAACGTAGTTCTTGTCATCCGCATTTAAAAATACCGCATAAGGGGCGAGATATATTTTGCAGTTACCTTCGCTGGTATCGATATAGTCAGCAATTTTACGAGACAGTGAAAAAATAATATCCTGATGTCTTGCACTTGGCGGTGCCATATCATAAATTCGGCCGTCGATCAACTCTGCCCGCTGACCATCTGGCAGGGCGTAGATATCTTTTAGAGTATAGGTTGTTTCCTGTGGCAATGGCATAGTAATATTCTCGCTTTCCTGGATTTTATATTCATTATATATTTCGCATTTTCCTTTTACAGTATTATTGTTTTGTTATGATATTTATATCACGCATAAAGCAAAAGCGCAATGCCATAAAACAAAAGTTTCAAATACTATGTAATTTTTGGTTACAATTCAGCCATCAGGCACGGTGCATATATTGTAACTAATTTTTGTTGAAATGATGGGGTTTCGCTGCTTCTATGGATATGCTATAATAGGAACAGATGGGGGCGCCCCCGTTTAACGAAAGTGTGCCTGTTCCGAAATCGGCAGAATGGGCGGGAATGGAGGATAAGGATGATGGATAATAGTACTTGCGGTTATTGTCAGGGTGGAGAATTTTTGGCGAAGTTCGGCATCAAGATCTGTGATCTGGATGTGAGCCAGTTGATTCTGTTCAAGGAGCAGAGCAAACCGGGAAGATGTATCGTGGCATACAAAGACCATGTCAGCGAAATCGTAGATATCAGCGAAGAGGAAAGAAACCGTTTTATGGCGGATGTCACAAAAGCGGCGAAAGCCATTCACAAGGCGTTTTCACCGGATAAGCTGAATTACGGCGCGTATGGCGATACCGGATGTCATCTGCATATGCACCTTGTACCGAAGTATAAAGATCAGGACGAGTGGGGCGGTACGTTCCAGATGAATCCCGATAAAAAGTATCTGAGCGAGAGCGAATATACGGAGATGATCGAGAAAATCAAAGAGTGCTTATAAGATATGAAAACTGCCCTGCGGTTCTGTATAAAAAGTCTGCAAGGGCAGTTTTGTATTGAGAACTATGTGCTGTCGGAACGATAGCTGCATTGTAACGCTCGAACATCATGTTGGCTTAAACATCATTTTGTAAATAAATGTATTGAATATCATTCTGAAATGTGCTACACTACCACAAAGCATATCTATTTCTATTTATCTAAATAAATTCTTGTATTCTATTTTTCAGAAATCTATGCTTTTAAACCCAACCACATTTTAAAAGCAGGAGGTTTCGGAAAAGGGACCTTCCTGCGAAGGAGGTCAGATGAAGAAAGAAGAAACGTTTGTAACTGCCAACCGGGAATATAAGGATACGATGTTCCGTATGATTTTTCGGGAGAAAAGGGAACTGCTGTCTCTATACAATGCCGTGAACAATTCCAACTATCAGAAGGAAGAGGATTTGCAGATTGTCACATTGGAAAATGCAGTGTATATGAATGTCAAGAACGATTTGGCATTTTTGATAGATTTTCACTTACATCTTTACGAGCATCAGTCTACCTATAATCCGAATATGCCGTTGCGGGATCTGTTTTATGTGTCACGAGAGTATCAGAAATTAGTGGAAGGCCGTTCTATCTAATAACCATGCCTTTCTCATAGCCTGCGACATTTGTGTCTGAAAGGCACAAATTCGCGGTTGAAAAATTTATTTTTCAACCTATACATCTTCCGTCGTGAAAATACCGGCGCCCAGATTCATTACATTTTATAATGGAGCGAACGATATACCGGAAGCCGTGTATTTGAAACTTTCGGATGCCTATTATACGGAAGAAAAAGAGCCGGGCTTGTCTATGGAGACGGTACAAAAGCTCAGGATAGAAGAAAAACAATCGCCCCGTCGCGTAATCTGGAATGGAGATTAAAATAAAAATTTCTTATTGACATATTTTCCCAATCGTTGTATTATCAATTCATACAAAACCTAGTTAAAAGGTATGAAATAAAAAGGGCTGTGAATTAAGGAGGAAATCATTATGGGAAATATTAAAAAAAGTGCAGTAGAGTTGATCGGAAAGACACCCTTACTGGAAGTGGTTAATTATGAAAAGGCAAATCAGGTCGTGGATGCGACGATTCTGGTAAAACTGGAATATCTGAATCCAGCAGGTTCCGTAAAGGACAGAATCGCTCTGAACATGATTGAGGATGCAGAAAAGAAGGGTATTTTGAAGCCGGGCGCAACGATCATCGAACCGACTTCCGGGAATACGGGCATCGGCCTTGCGGCGGTAGCAGCGGCGAAAGGATATCAGGCAATCCTGACGCTTCCGGAGACGATGAGCGTGGAGAGAAGAAAGCTGCTGCAGGCCTATGGCGCCAAACTGGTATTGACGGACGGAGCAAAAGGCATGAAAGGTGCGATTGCCAAGGCAGAAGAACTGCAGGCATCTACACCCGGCTCTATCATTCTGGGGCAGTTCGTCAATCCGGCCAATCCCGAAGTGCATAAGGCGGCAACGGGGCCGGAAATCTGGGAAGATACGGACGGCAAGGTGGATATTTTTGTCGCGGGTGTCGGTACGGGCGGTACGATTACCGGTGTGGGTACTTATTTAAAAGAGAAAAATCCGAATGTCAAGGTGGTTGCGGTAGAACCGGAAAGCAGTCCCGTTCTTTCGGGCGGCGCACCGGGAGCACATAAGATACAGGGAATCGGGGCAGGATTTGTGCCGGAAGTGCTGGATACGAATGTTTATGACGAGATTATCAAAGTATCCAATGAAGACGCTTTTACGGCCGGAAGAGAGATTGCGGTAAGAGAAGGCGTGCTCGTCGGCATTTCTTCCGGCGCGGCGCTGTATGCGGCGACACAGCTTGCAAAGCGTCCTGAGAACAAAGGAAAGGTCATTGTGGCCCTGCTGCCTGATTCGGGCGACCGGTATTTGTCCACACCGTTATTTCAGGCAGAATAGTCCTATTTCTTCTGTAATACAAATGCCTCGTATGGTTCGAGAAAGATGTCCTGTTTGTCATAACGATTGTCCAGATTGGAGATGAGACAGGGCATCCCGACGAACTCGGCGGGGATGGTTATTGCGGTCTTTTTGTCGGTAAAATTGCAGACGACAAGCAGTTTTTCCTGTTCAAGGGTTCTGGTGTAGGCGAACAGTTCTTCACTGTCTTCCAGAAGAAGTTCGTAGTTTCCATATACCATAATGGGGTTCTGTTTCCGCAGAGCGATCAGCTTTTTATAATAATGGAAAACGGAAGCCGGGTCGGCCGTTTCCGCCTTGGCGTTGATTTCCCGGTAATTCGGGTTGACGGCAATCCAGGGGATGCCCGTCGTAAATCCGGCCTGAGCCGAGTCATCCCACTGCATCGGCGTTCTGGCATTGTCACGGCTTTTGAAGGTGATGCAGGGCCAGAAGGTCTCATGCGGAACGCGGCCGCTTCCGCACCATTCTTTATAGGCGTTGATACTTTCGATATCGCGGAATTCTTCCGGGTCATGAAAGGGATAGTTGGTCATGCCCAGTTCTTCCCCCTGATAAATATATGGAGAGCCCTGCATCATATGCAGACAGGTGGCCAGCATTTTGGCGGAGACTTCCCGGTATTGCGGTCTGTCGTCGCCGAAACGGGAAACGGCCCGCGGCTGGTCATGGTTATTCCAGAAAAGGCTATTCCACGCTTTACCGTATAATTCGGTCTGCCAGCGGGAGAGCGTTTTTTTCAATCTGGTAAGGGGCAGCTGTTCATCGGTCCATTTTCCGTATTTTCCGTCGCCTTCCACATGTTCGAATTGAAAGACCATGTTCAGTTCGTTTGTATTTTCTCCGGCATATTGCTTTGCCAGTTCCGTTGTTACGCCGGCTGTCTCACCGACTGTCATGATATCATATTTTGACAGAACCTTTTCATTCATTTCCTGAAGATATCTGTGTACATTTGGGCCGTGCACGCAGTAAGGACCGTAATCTCCATACAGACCGTTTACTTCTCCATCAGGCATTTCGGCTGTTTTGGAAATCATGCTGATGACATCCATGCGGAAACCGTCGATGCCTTTTTCACACCACCATGTCATCATATTAAAAACGTTGCGGCGGACTTCAGGATTATCCCAGTTCAAGTCCGGCTGCTTTCTGGAAAAAAGATGCAGATAGTACATATCGGTCGTTTCATCATATTCCCATGCGGAGCCGCCGAAGCAGGAGCCCCAGTTATTGGGCGGCGTTTTGTCAGCTTTTCCTTCACGCCAGATATAATAATCGCGGTATTCGTTATTTTTGGAACTTTTGCTTTTTATGAACCATTGATGTTCGTCGGAGGTATGGTTCACCACGAGGTCCATGACGATCTTGATTCCTTTTTCATGCGCTTTTGCCAGTAGTTCATCAAAATCCGCCATTGTACCGAATTCTTCCATGATATCCTGATAATCGCTGATATCATAGCCATTGTCATCGTTCGGGGATTTGTAGACGGGGGACAGCCAGATCACGTCGATGCCAAGATATTTCAGATAATCCAGCCTGTCGGTAATTCCTTTCAAATCGCCGATGCCGTCTCCGTTACTGTCCATAAAGCTGCGGGGGTAAATCTGATAAATGACCGCTTCCTTCCACCATGTTCTGTTCATGAACTGTGTCTCCTTTCTTTTTCCATTCAGTTCTCTGTGGTTCCGAATCGGATGTTACACCCCGATTATAATCGAATACCATGCGGACCGCAAGTATTTTGCGGACCGCAAGTGTTTTGTAGACTACAAACATTTTGTAGACTGCAAACGTTTCTCAGGCTGCGGGAGGGGAGAAAACGCTTTGCATTTTGGGAAAATGGCAGTATACTTTTTTATAAAGGATGACGGGTGGAGGGTATGTGGATGAAATATTATGTAGATGCAAATGCAGCGCAGAAGGGGGACGGGAGCAGAGAATGTCCGTTCAGGAAGATACAGGAGGCGGCTCTGCGCGCAGAACCGGGAGATGAGGTCATCGTTGCGCCGGGGATTTATCGGGAGGCAGTCAGTCCTGTAAATGGAGGAAAAGAAGATGCCAGAATCATTTATCGTTCCGAAGTGGAGAAGGCGGCGGTCATTACGGGTGCAGAACCGGTAAAGAACTGGGAGGCTTACGAAGGCAGCGTATGGCGGGCAAGGATTCCCAATGCGGTCTTCGGGGATTATAATCCTTACACCACGCTGATTTATGGGGACTGGTTTGTCGCAGCGATGATTGCCCATACAGGGGACGTTTATCTGAATGAAAAATCCATGTATGAAGTAACGTCCATGGAGAACGTTCTGCATCCTGAAAAGAGCAGGACATCATGGGAACCGGAATTTTCCGTTTATACATGGTACACCGAACAGGATATGGAAAAAGACGAAACGATATTATATGCTAATTTCCAGGGGAAAAATCCCAATGAGGAGAATGTGGAGATCAGTGCCAGAAAGAACTGTTTTTATCCGGAAAAGGAAGGCGTCGGTTATATTACGCTGTCCGGTTTTACGGTGAGACAGGCCGCAACACAGTGGGCTCCGCCGACTGCATATCAGGAGGGAATGATAGGTCCTCATTGGTCAAAAGGCTGGACCATTGAAGACTGCGAAATATACGAATCCAAGTGTTCCGGTATTTCTCTCGGGAAGTATTTCCAGGCTGAAAATGATAATAAATGGTCGAAATTAAAATACAAGGACGGAACGCAGACGGAGCGGGAATGTATCTGTCTGGCTCAATTGGAGGGATGGAGCAAAGAACGCATCGGCTCTCATATCGTCAGAAGATGCGATATTCATGACTGCGGGCAGACCGGGATTGTCGGCCATCTGGGCGGTGTATTTTCGCTCATCGAGGATAACCGGATTCATCATATCAATAACAAACAGAATCTGTGCGGCGCCGAGATCGGCGGGATTAAAATGCACGCGGCCATTGATGTGATCATCCGGCACAATCATATTTATAACTGTACCCGCGGTCTATGGCTTGACTGGCAGGCACAGGGAACCCGGGTGACACGGAATCTGTTCTTCAATAATTGTCTGCCAAACGGCGATGATTTCACGAAAGACCATGTTGTCGGCGAAGATATTTTTATAGAGGTATCCCATGGGCCGACATTGATAGACCATAATCTGCTGCTGTCAGACTGCGCGCTCAAACTTGCAACACAGGGAGCCGCCGTAGTGCATAATCTCATTGCCGGCTCTTTTACGGCGGTAGGACGCGGCGTGGATAACGGTACGATTACGAAACCGGCACCCCGGTATACACCGTATCATATTCCCCATCGGACGGAGATTGCCGGATTTATGACGATATTGCATGGCGATATGCGGTTCTATAATAATATTTTTGTCCAGAAAAAAATCCGTCCGGTTTTGAAAAAAGGAACAGAGGGAATGGAGAAGAATGAGTGGACGGACGGTAATCTGATCACGGGCACGATTCCTTATGAAGGGTATCCTTCTCTTGCGGAATATCAGGAACAGTTTGAAGGATACTGCGGCATGGGCTCGGCGCCGAGCGACCGGTATTATAACCCGCTTCCGGTCTGGGCAGAGGGCAATGTTTATTTTAACGGGGCAAAGCCAATGTCAAAAGAAAAGGCTTTTGTGGACGAAAGCCATGAGATAACCATCGCGTTAGAAGAAGAGGGTGGGAGCTTCTTCCTGAAAACGAATCTGTATGCGTTCATGCCTGAAATAAAAAATCAGGTGGTCACAACAGCGGTTTTGGGAATGGCATTTGAACCGGAGCAGAAATTTGAAAATCCGGACGGCACCCCGATCGTAATGGATACGGATTATTTTGAAAAGGCGTGGGGAACGAATCCGGGAGCTGGCCCCTTTTCTGACTATACATCGTTAAAATTGTAATATTGTAATAAATGAGGGAAAAAGAGAAAGCACAAAGAACAGGAGGATTATCTATGCTCGAATTACCGGAAGTATTGGCAAGAACTGCCGAACTGCGAAAGAACGTCATCGGCAAAACGGTCGATAAAGTTCTGCCGCCCTCGAAAGCACATAAATTCTGTTGGTATAACGGGGAGCCAGAATCCTATCATGCTGCGCTGACAGGGAAGAAAGTAACCGGAGCGGAAGGCTTCGGCATTTTTGCAGAACTTTCTTTCGGCGGAGCAGAGACGGAAGCGGAGACCGGGGAAAATGCGGACCAAAACAGGCTCTGCATCAATGACGGCGTGAACATGCGGCTTGTATCCGCCGAAAAGGCACCGAAAAATTATCAGCTGTTGATAACTTTTACGGATGGCACCGCGCTTGTTTTTACGGTGGCCATGTACGGCGGCATTTATCTGCATGACGGAGCTTATGATAATGAATATTATGAGAAGAGCAGACAGGCCGTTTCGCCTTTTGCGCCGGAATTTGAAGAATTTTTTTCCAGGCGGAAAAAGGAGGAAAGCGGCCGGCTCAGTGCGAAGGCGTTTCTTGCAACGAAGCAGCGCTTTCCGGGAATCGGCAACGGTGTACTTCAGGATATTCTGTTTGAAGCGCGGATTCATCCCAAACGGAAAGTGGAAACGCTGAAAGAGGAAGAATGGAACGGTCTGTATCAGGCTGTGATTTCTGTTCTGCGGGAAATGACGGAACAGGGCGGGCGCGATACGGAGAAAGACCTTTTCGGAAATCCGGGAAGATATGTGACAAAAATGTCCAAAAATGCCTGTGCGGCGGGCTGCCCGGTCTGCGGCGGCGCGGTAACGAAGGAGGCTTATCTGGGCGGTTCGGTTTATTACTGTCCGTATTGCCAGACTATGGAACTTGGAGGATAAAACGGAAATGGAACGGGATTTGACGACGGGCAGCGTTTTTAAGACGATTCTGTATTTTTCGCTGCCTTATTTGCTTTCGTATTTTTTGCAGACGCTTTACGGCATGGCGGATTTGTTCATCATCGGTCAGTATAACGGGGTAGAGAGCACGACGGCAGTCTCCATCGGAAGCCAGGTCATGCACATGCTGACGGTCATGATCGTCGGGCTGGCGATGGGCTCCACGGTCATGATCGGACGCGCCGTCGGGGCAAAAGAAAAGAAAAAGGTCAATCTGGCGGTCGGAAATACGGCGACGCTGTTCTTGTCTTTGTCCGTTGTGTGCACGCTCCTGCTGTTAGCTGCGGTAAGGCCGATCACTGCGGTCATGTCAACACCGGCGGAGGCTGTGGACGGGCTGATTCATTATCTGACCATCTGTTTTATCGGCATACCTTTTATTACTGCTTATAATATTATCAGCTCCGTTTTCCGCGGCATGGGAGATTCCAAAAGTCCCATGTGTTTTATTGCGGTGGCCTGTGTCTGCAACATTGTATTGGATTATCTTTTTATCGGGGTTTTCGGGTTCGGAACGGCGGGGGCGGCGCTTGGCACGACTTTATCGCAGACCATCAGCGTGTTCGTTTCTTTTGTCGTGATTCGGAAACGGAAGATGATTCCTGGACTTGGAAGGGCGGATTTCAGGCCGGAAAAGAGGATTCTCGGTGGAATTTTAAAGGTGGGCGTGCCGGTCGCCATACAGGATGGCTTTATCCAGATTGCTTTTATCGTTATCACGGTCTTTGCGAACCGCAGAGGGTTGAACGATGCGGCGGCGGTGGGAATTGTGGAAAAGCTGATCGGCATCCTTTTCCTGATTCCTTCTTCTATGCTTTCGACCGTATCGGCGCTTTCTGCCCAGAATATCGGTGCAGGAAAGCACGAGCGTGCCAAAGCGACTTTGCGGTACGCGACGATGACCGCGGTAGTCTTTGGGGTGTTTGCCTCGGTGTTCATGCAGTTTGCGGCGGAAAGTGCGGTCGGACTTTTTGCGGACAGTGAAGAGGTGATCCGGCTCGGTGGACAGTATATGCGCGGCTATGTATGGGACTGCGTTTTTGCGGGCGTGCATTTCTGCTTCAGCGGTTATTTTTGTGCATACGGTTTTTCGATGATTTCTTTCATACACAATTCGATTTCCATCGTCTGTGCCCGGATTCCGTTAGCCTATGTCGCGGCGGTCTATTTTACGGATTCGCTCGTTCCGATGGGGATTGCGGCGCCGGCCGGTTCGCTGTTGTCTGTATTCGTCTGTATCATAGCCTTTTTCTGGATGAAGCGGCATCCGGAACGGATGAAATTTTAGGCGGAACTTTTAGGAGGTATTATCAGGTATGTGGCTTTTATTCGCGATTTTATCATCCGTATTTGCGGCGCTGACTTCTGTTCTGGCAAAAGTGGGAATCGACGGCGTGAATTCCAATCTGGCGACGGCAATTCGGACAGTCGTCGTGCTCATCATGGCATGGGGGATGGTCTTTTTGACGAATGCGCAGGGCGGAATCGGGGAAATCAGCAGGAAAAGCTGGCTGTTCCTCATTTTGTCAGGAATGGCGACCGGCGCGTCGTGGCTGTGCTATTATAAGGCGCTCCAAATGGGAGAGGCGTCTAAGGTCGTTCCGATCGATAAAATGAGCGTTGTCATTACACTTGTGCTGGCATTTGTTTTTCTGCACGAAAAATTTACGGTAAAATCGGCCGTTGGATGTCTGTTGATCGGAGCCGGGACGCTCATCATGGTAGTGTGAAGGAAGAGATAAAAGGGAAAAGGGATTATAAAGATGAATGAAAACGATACGGCAAGGCTGGAATTTCTGAAAAGCTATGATTTCATGAAACTCGGGCAGGCCATTAACCATAAGAACTGGCAGGCGGCGGCGATGACGATTCAGCGGATGCAGGGCCGCGTTCAGGAACTGGGACTGGAGATGTTCGAGCGGCAGTTTACAGGAATCAGGCAGTGCATTCTTCATAAGAACGATAAGCAGGCAAAGGATATTCTGGCGCTTGTGATGGCGAAGCAGGCGCAGCTTCTAAAGTGTGAAGAGGGATGTCTGTGACGAGCCATCTTTGGGAGAGTGAAATCAGGAAAGGAATCAGCATATGGCCCTTCAATTTTATTTCGGCGGTTCGGGAGCCGGAAAAAGCAGAAAACTTCATGAGGATATCATCGAGGCATCCCGCCGGGAGCCGAAGCGTAATTTTCTCCTGATCGTGCCGGATCAGTTTACGATGCAGACGCAGATGGACCTGGTCCTGGAGCATCCGAACCGGGGCATTATGAACATCGACGTTCTGAGTTTCGGCCGGCTGACGCACCGGATTCTGGAAGAGGTAGGATATGAGGACATGCCGGTGCTCGACGATACGGGAAAGAGTCTGATCTTACGGAAAATAGCGGAAACGGAACAGCAGAAGTTATCCGTCATCGGAAAGCATCTGCATAAGATCGGCTATATTCACGAGGTGAAATCGGCGATTTCGGAGTTCATGCAGTACGGCATCGGCACGAAGGAACTTTCGCAATTGGCGGAGTATGCCAGAAAGCGGGGCGCGCTGTATTATAAGCTGAAGGACCTGCAGGTGCTGTATGAGAGCTTTTTATCCTATATTCAGGAAAAATTTATCACGACGGAGGAAACGCTGGACCGGCTGCGGGAAGCGCTTCCTAAGTCTGAAATCATCAAGGGCTGCGTGATCGCTTTCGATGGTTTTACCGGTTTTACGCCGATACAGTATCGTGTGATACAGGAACTTCTACGGTTGACCAGTAAAGTCATTGTTACGGTCACGATAGATACGGCGGAAAATCCCTATCAAATGGACGGAGAGCAGAAGCTTTTTCACCTCAGTAAAAAAACGGTGGCGGATTTAAAAAGACTGGGAGAAGAGGCGGGTATTCCGATGCTGCCAGAAGTATTATGCAGCGGCAGGTCCGGTCATGAGATGGCGGATGGCGAAAGACAAAAAGCGGAAATGCCCTGCGGGGGAATGCCTGACCGTAAAGGCGTAGAGCGGCTTCCAAGATTCAGGGATAACCCGGAACTGGCGCATTTGGAGCAGCATTTGTTCCGTTATCCGGTGGTACCTTATGAAGAAGAGACCGAAAGGATTCATTTAATGGAGGCATCCACGCCGAAAGAAGAAGTCCGGCAGACCTGTATTGAGATATACAGGCTGCTTAACGGAGGGAACGGTCTGCATTACCGGGACATTGCGGTCGTAACGGGCAGCATGGAAACTTACGGGAACGATATCGAAGAAGAATTTGCCAAATTCGGCATTCCGATTTATATGGACCAGACGCGGGGGATTTTGTTCAATCCTTTTACGGAGTATATCCGCAGCGCTCTGCAGATCGTATTACAGGATTTCAGCAGGGAAGCGGTGTTCCATTATCTTCGGACGGGGCTGTGCGGTTTTGAAAGAGAAGATATCGACAGGCTGGAAAATTATATCCGCAGATTCGGCATCCGCGGCAGGAAGCGGTGGAGCAGCCTGTTTGTCTATAAGGAAGAGGACGGGGAAGAGGGTGTTGCGCAGCTTGCATTATATAATGAAATGCGGGAAAAGCTGATGGAGCAGCTTGCCATGTTACTGCAGCCCTGTCAGACGGCGGGAGAACTCGTCCGCGCGCTGTATGGTTTTCTGGTGCAGAATGAACTTCAGCAGAAGCTCGCCCGTTATGAGGCGAAGTTCAAGCGGGAAGGGGAGCTGGCGAAAGCGAAGGAATATGGACAGATTTATGGGCTGGTCATCGACCTGCTGGACCAGATTGAGGGACTTTTAAAAGAGGAAAAAATGACGTTTCAGGAGTTTGCCGAAATTCTGGATTCCGGTTTCGCTGAAATTACGGTCGGAACAATCCCGCAGAACGTTGACAGGATTGTGATAGGCGATATTGAGAGAACCCGTCTGAAACAGGTAAAGGTGCTCTTTTTTCTTGGCATCAATGACGGAAACATACCGAAGGGAAGCGGCGGCGGAGGAATCATTTCGGATATTGACCGGGAGTTTTTACAGGAGTCCGGCTGGGAACTTGCGCCGACACCGAGGCAGCAGATGTATATCCAGCGGCTGTATTTGTATCTGAATATGACGAAGCCTTCGGAACAGCTGTATTTGTCTTATGCGAAGGTCGGCAGCGACGGAAAGAGCAGGCGGCCTGCCTATTTAATTGATACCATGCTGAAGCTTTTCCCGGCGCTTGCAATCAAAAGCCCGGAGCTTCTTCCGATGGAGGAACAATTGTCGAACGGGGCGGACGGCATTCTTTTCTTTACGGATTTGCTGCGGGAGTATGCGGCGGGCAGGCTGGAAGAGGAAGAAGAGCGGAAGCTATTTACCTTTTTCCAAAGTTATGAGAAGAACCCAGAATGGCGGGAGCAGATAGGACAGTTAGTCGATACGGCGTTTTATTATTATCGGGAGAGTCCGCTTTCCAAACAGGTGACGACGGCGCTGTACGGCACGGTTCTGCAGAACAGCGTCAGCCGTCTGGAAAAGTATGCAGCCTGCGCCTATGCGCACTTCTTGCAGTATGGCCTGTCCCTGAAAGAGCGCGGGGAATATGAGTTCGAGGATGTGGACATGGGAAATGTTTTCCATGGCGTTCTGGCAATCTTTGCGGATAAACTGGAGGAACACCATCATACATGGTTCGACTTTTCGAAGGAGGAAGGGGAGAAGCTGCTGGATGAGGCAATCGAGGCCTATGCCGTAAATTACGGCGAGACGATTCTGTACAGCAGCGCCAGGAATCAGTATCTTCTGAAACGTATTCGGAGAATCCTGAGCCGGACGATTCGGACTTTACAGGTGCAGTTGAAAAAGGGCTCCTTTTTACCGGAGCATTTCGAGATGTCCTTTTCCATGCTGGAGAATCTGGACGCAGTCAATATCGCGTTGACCGGGCAGGAAAAGATGAAGCTGCGGGGCAGGATTGACAGGATTGATACCTGTGAGGAAGAGGATACTGTCTATGTGAAGGTCATTGATTATAAATCGGGCAGCCGGAAGTTCGATCTTGCGGCTCTGTACTACGGATTGCAGTTACAGCTCGTGGTCTATATGAATGCGGCGGTGGAGATGGAGCAGAAAAAGCATCCTGAGAAAAAAATCGTGCCTGCCGCGATGCTGTATTATCATATCGCGGATCCGATGATTGAAGATGGACAGGGATTGACGCCGGAGCAGTTGAACCGGAAAATTTTACAGGAATTAAAATCGACCGGTATAGTCAACAGCGATGACAGGGCCGTCAGACTGCTGGACGGGGAGTTTACGGGAAAGTCGGATATTCTCCCGATCGAGCGGAAAAAAGACGGTTCCTTTTCCGCTTACTCCAGTGTCATAAGCGAAGAGAATATGGCGGTGGTATCGGATTATGTAAATCATAAGATCAAGGAACTGGGAACCGGAATCCTGCAGGGAAACATTTCGGTCAATCCATGTGAGCAGAATGGAAACAGTTCCTGTACTTATTGCGCATACCGGAGTATCTGCGGCTATGACACGGAGATTGCCGGGTATGGGATGCGGCAGTTGGAGAATCTGTCGCCGGAAGAGGCAATCAGCAAAATGGACGCTGAGCGGTCCGAATGAAATGGACTGAGGATGCCCGGAAACGGTTAATATGCCTCCGGGGCGGCAGGATCATCGCAGACTGAGAAAGGAGCATGGTTGCAAAATGAGCGTTTCATATACGACGGAACAGCAGAAAGTGATCGATACACATGGCTGTAATTTACTGGTATCGGCGGCGGCGGGTTCCGGTAAAACGGCGGTGTTGGTCGAGCGGATTGTAAAAATGGTCAGTGACGGGGCGCATCCGGTGGATATTGACAGGCTTCTTGTCGTGACTTTTACCAATGCGGCGGCGGCGGAAATGCGGGAACGGATCAGCAATGCGATTGGCGAAAAACTGGTCCGGGAGCCGGAAAACGAGCATTTACAGAAGCAGGCGACGTTGCTGCATAATGCGCAGATTACGACGATCGACAGTTTCTGTCTGTTCGTTATCCGTAATCATTTTCATACGATCGGCCTTGACCCCGGTTTTCGGATTGCAGATGAGGGAGAATTAAAGCTTTTGCAAAAGGACGTGCTGAGCGAGGTGCTGGAGCAGTGTTATCAGAAAGGGGAAGCTTCTTTTCTGGAGTGTATGGAGTATTTCAGCACCGGCAGCAGGGACAGCGCGGTAGAAGAGGCGGTTTTGAAGCTGTATGATTTCGCCATGAGCAATCCCTTCCCGGAGGAATGGCTCCTCGCGCGGAAGCAGGATTATGTTGTGCCGGGGATAGAAGCTGGCGGTCAGGAAAGTGTAGCGTCGGAGGCGGAAGCTGGCGGTCAGGAAAGTGCAGAGTCGGAGGCGGAAGCCAGCGGTCAGGAAGGCGTGGCGCTGGAGTTGGGAGCCGGTCAGGCAGGGAGTGGCTTCTGTGCGGCTTCTGCGCTGATGGAACTGGAATGGATGAAGAGCCTGATGGAAGAGACGGCGTTATTGCTGCGGGGGATGATAGACCGAATTGGTCAATGCGTCGCTTTGAGCGAAATGCCGGATGGCCCGTATATGTACGGGGAACTGCTCGAACGGGAAAAAGAACAGCTTGAGGGCCTGCTCGCGGCGCGAAGCTATGAAGAACGCTATCTGCGTTTTCTGACTCTTACTTTCGGCAGACTTTCCGCGAAAAAGGATGAGACCGTTTCTGCAATGAAGCGGGAACTGGCCAAAACCATCCGCACGGAGGTCAAAGAACAGCTGCAGGCAATGCAGAAAAATTATTTTGCCGCTTCTTCAGAGGAAATCGTGAAACAGATGGCAGTGTGCGGGAAAGCGGTCTGTGCGCTGGTGGACATAACGCTTCTTTTTCAGGAAACTTTCACCCGGACGAAGCGGGAAAAGAATATTCTGGACTTTGACGATATCGAGCATTTTGCCCTGTCAATCCTGCTGCGGCATGGAGAAAACGGCAGCGTGGAGGCGACGGAGACGGCATTGGAGTACCGAAGCCATTTCACGGAGATTCTGATTGACGAGTACCAGGACAGCAATCTGGTGCAGGAATATTTATTGTCCGCCATTTCCGGCGAAGCGGAAGGGAACTTTAACCGGTTCATGGTGGGGGATGTCAAACAGAGCATTTATAAATTCCGTCTGGCAAGGCCCGAACTTTTTATGGAAAAATATCATACTTATCAGGAAGGGGACGGCGGAGATACGCTGCGTATCGACCTGCATAAGAATTTTCGGAGCAGGAAGCAGGTGCTGACCGCCGCGAATGCGGTCTTCGCACAGGTAATGCGAAAGGAACTCGGCGGAATCGTTTATGATGAAAAGGCGGCTCTGTATCCGGGAGCGGTCTATCCGGATGCCTTTGATGCGGTGCAGCTTCCCGATGCCGGTAATAATGAGGAAGCATTTCTTGATACCGGAAATGATGCGGAACTGCTGTTGTTTATGGAGGATGAGGCAGGCCGTGAAACGGACGGGAACAGGAAAGAAGCGTCGTCAGAGGCTGACAGGGCCAGCGGGCAGCCTGTCAGTGCAAAACAGCGGGAAGCTTATGGGATTGCAAGGAAAATCAGGGAGCTCGTTACTTCTTTTCCGGTGACGGATAAAGAGACGGGAAAGCTGCGGAAAGCTTCTTATAAGGATATTGTGATTTTGCTTCGGACTACTTCAGGCTGGGATGAGGAATTTAAAGAGATATTGGAGGAAGAAGGGATTCCCGCCCATGTGACTTCTAAAACGGGTTATTTCGCTTCTACGGAAATACAGGACCTTCTGCATTTCTTGCAGATACTGGACAATCCGCTGCAGGATATTCCGTTCTATGGGGTGCTGCATTCCTTTTTCGGCGGTTTCTCGGAAGAAGAGATTGCTGCGGTAAAGGCAGCCTGTCCGAAGAAGCGGTATCTTTACGATGCGGTCAAAGCATATGCGGAAGATGGACAGGGAATGTCCGACAGCGGGCCGGAAGCAGAGCAGCCGGAAGCGGAACGGCCGGAGGCAGAGTCGTCGGAAGCAGAGCAGCCGGAAGCGGAACGGCCGGAGGCAGAGTCGTCGGAAGCAGAGCAGCCGGAAATGGAACGGTTGGAAGCGGAACAGGCGGATACACTTCGGTGCAGGCTGCGGGAATTTCTGGAGAAACTCGGACGGTATCGGGAAATGACGGTTTATATGCCCGTGCATGAACTGCTGCAGACGATCATCCGCGAATACGCTTATCTGCCCTATGTCCTGGCGAAGCCGGGCGGCAGCAGGAGACGCGCCAATACGGAAATGCTGCTCGTGAAGGCGGCGGATTACGAAAAGACGAGTTACTACGGACTGTACCATTTTCTGCGTTATATCGAACAGCTTGAAAAATATGATGTGGATTACGGAGAGGCTAATCTACAGGATGAAAATGCGGATGTCGTGCGGATCATGAGCATTCATAAGAGTAAGGGTCTGGAATTTCCGGTCTGTTTTGTGGCAGGGCTTGCCAAAAGCTTCAATAACCGGGATGCGAACGGGCATCTGGTCATGGATGTGGAGCAGGGAATCGGCGTAGACTATGTGAATCCCGTGTTGCGGGTAAGCAGCCGGAATGTGCGGAGGAATTTTATCGCGGCCAGACTGCGGAAGGATAATCTCGCGGAAGAACTTCGTATTTTGTATGTTGCGATGACAAGGGCAAAAGAAAAGCTGTTTTTAACAGGGACTTTGAAGCAGCCGGAAAAGAAGATACTGTCTTTGGCGGCGCTGCAGTGGATGAGGGAAAAGTGTTTTCCCTATGACACGCTGCTTGGGATGGGGAGCTTTTTAGATGTGCTGCTTTATGCGGCGGCGAGGAATCAGTGTTTTGATGATGTATGGCGGCTTTGCGGCATTGAGCCGGAGCGTCAGAATCCTTTTTACCGGGAGGATATGAATTTCCGGATATCCATCGTGCAGTGGGAGGATACGCTGGAAGCAAACGTCAGGGAAATTATCGAAAGAGAGAACGATAGAAGAAAATTGTTGCTGTTTGATGCTGCTGAAGCGGTTGACCGAATTGATAAGCGCTTATTGACGGTCATGTCGGAGAAATTTGCTTATGTGTATCCTTATGAGAATTTGAAAGAATTATATACAAAGACAACCGTGTCGGAATTGAAAAAGGCCGGATTGCAGGAAGAAACGGACTTTTCATTCCCTCTTTATGAAGAGGAACAGGTCATTCCCTATCTGCCTAAGTTCCTGAAACAGGACGAGGCTGTCAGCGGCTCCGACAGGGGAAGTGCTTTTCATAAAGTGATGGAATTGTTCGATTTCAAATTATTGACCGAATTGGACAATCCGGAGAGCGGAAACGGAGAACAACGGGCAGGAAGCGAAGGGGCGGAATCAGGAAAGCGCAGCGAAGAGGAAGAACTGAGATTGCTGGTGCGCAGAGAACTGGAACGGATGCGGACGGAAGGAAAATTGCCGCAGGTCTATTACGATGCGGTCTCCGTGCCCAAAATCGCGGCTTTTCTAAGAAGCAATGTGGCAAAACGTATGGCGGCGGCGGCCCGCGCCGGAAAGCTGTACAAGGAGCAGCCTTTTGTGCTCGGCCTTTCGGCGGAACGTCTGAATGAGAGCTTTCCGAAAGAAGAGATGGTCCTCATCCAGGGAATTATCGATGTTTTTTTTGAAGAGAAAGGAAGCTATGTGGTCGTGGACTATAAGACGGACGCGGTGGACAATGCCGGAGAACTGGTCAGGCGGTATCAGACGCAGCTCGATTATTATGCGGAGGCATTGGAACAGCTTTCCGGATATGGGCGGAGCGGAGAAGGGCTGCGCACATCGGAGAAGATTATTTATTCATTTAAACTGGGAGAGGAAATCAGGGTGTAGGAATTTCCGAAAGAGCGGGAGTAATAAGCGGCTGAATAAATGAAATAGACAGAGTGTAAAATCTTTTGAATGAGGGAAGATTTTACACTTTGTTCATTTTTGGTTTTGACTTTCTGAGATTCATCTTCTTCAGTTTATGCTCTTTGTGTAAGATTCTTGTTGACAATAGTATGAAATCATACTAAAATCTTATGCAGTACACATTTGGTATGATTTCGTACTAAAATTATCTATAAACGTATTCACAGATAAGGAGACATTTCATGGATAAATCTAAAACAATGAAATATGAGGCGGCTTATGATGTTTTGCAAGTGATGAAGAGATGTAATTATCTGATTGGTGAAACAGAGGCGGTATATCATGAGATCGCGTGGAAATTTGGACTGTCCGACAGCGCAATGAAAGTCCTCTATACGATCTGCGATCATGGCGAGAGCTGTCCGCTCCAGATTATCTGCCGTCATTCCGGGCTCAGCAAGCAGACGGTCAATTCTGCGCTGCGCAAGCTGGAGGCGGAAGGTATTCTTTATCTGGAGCCGGCCGGAGCAAAGAACAAGAACGTCTGTCTGACAGAAGCCGGAAAGCAGCTGGCGGAGCGGACGGCGAAGCGCGTTCTTCAGGCAGAGAATGAGATTTTTGCTTCCTGGCCGCAGGAGGATATGCAGAAGTATCTGGAGCTGACGGAACGTTTTCTGCGTTCTCTTCAGGATAAGGCAAAAAGTTTTTAAACAGGGAGGATGAGCAATGATTCAGTTATCAGACCATTTCAATTACCGGCGCTTACTGCGCTTTACCTTTCCGTCCATTATCATGCTCGTATTTACATCGATCTACGGCGTGGTAGATGGATTCTTTGTATCGAATTATGCGGGGAAAACGCCTTTTGCGGCGGTCAATTTTATCATGCCGCTTTTGATGATACTTGGCTGTATCGGTTTTATGTTCGGAACGGGCGGCGGCGCCCTGATCGCAATCGCGATGGGAGAGGGCAGGGGAAAAAAGGCAAATGAATTATTTTCACTGGTCGTCTATGTGTCGGCGGTCTGCGGTGTTCTGTTCGCCGTGCTCGGTTTTCTTTTTCTGCGGCCCGTGGCTTCGTTGATGGGAGCGGAGGGGGAGCTTTTGGAAAACTGCGTTATTTATGGCAGGATCATTTTGCTCGCGATACCGTTCTATGTTCTGCAGTATGAATTTCAATGTCTGTTCGCAACGGCCGGAAAACCGAAACTCGGACTGTATGTGACGGTAGCGGCGGGCATTACCAATATTTTCCTGGATGCGCTGTTTGTAGCCGGTTTTCACTGGGGACTGGTGGGGGCGGCTGCCGCGACTTCTTTGAGCCAGTTCGTGGGCGGTGTTGTGCCGCTTATTTATTTCGGACGGAAGAATAACAGTCCTCTGCAGCTTGTCAAATGCGGATTTGATAAAAAGGCGCTGGGAAAAATCTGCATGAATGGTTCTTCCGAGCTGATGAGTAACATTTCCATGTCCCTTGTCAGTATGCTCTACAATGTGCAGCTCATGAAATATGCAGGAGAGGACGGCGTTGCCGCATATGGTGTGCTGATGTATGTGGGAATGATTTTTCAGGCGGTCTTTATCGGCTATTCTGTCGGTACGGCTCCGGTCATCGGATATCATTATGGAGCGCAGAACCACGAGGAACTGAAGGGGCTGCTAAAGAAGAGCGTTATACTGGTCGGTGCATTTGCCATTTTGATGTTTGTTTCGGGACAGCTGTTTGCCGGACCGCTTTCCCGGCTGTTCGTCGGCTATGATGCAGAACTTCTGGAATTGACGATGCGGGCTTTTTGTTTTTTTGCGTTTTCCTTTTTGTTCTCGGGATTTGCTATTTTCGGCTCATCCTTTTTTACTGCGCTTGGCGATGGCATTGTGTCCGCGGTCATTTCGTTCCTGCGTACGTTGGTGTTCCAGTGTCTGTCGGTGCTGATTTTCCCGCTTTTCTGGCAGATTGACGGCATATGGTGTTCCATTATTGCAGCGGAAGCGCTGGCGGTTCTTGTGACGGTGCTGTTTTTGGCAGGAAAGCGGAAGAAGTATCAGTATTAGAAACACATTTTGGGACTGGAAATAATCTGATTTCATTCCCGGTTGACAAATGATATGAAGTTGATATAATGTACTTATACATTAAGTACAATTTGTATAGAGGTAGTGAATCGTGGAAATTATTATAAGCAACAATGCGAATAAGCCAATTTATGAGCAGATTACATCGCAGATCAAGGCGATGATCATGAGCGGTGAACTGCAGGCCGGGGATTCGATTCCTTCTATGCGGGCTCTGGCAAAATCAATTCATGTGAGTGTCATTACGGTTCAAAAAGCTTATGAAGATTTACAAAGAGATGGGTTTATTGAAACGACGGTCGGGCGTGGGAGTTTTGTATCCGCACAGAATAAGGAATTTTATCAGGAAGAGCAGCAGCGCATCGCCGAAGAGCATTTGCAGAAGGCGGCTGAAATCGGACGGGTGAGCAATATTTCGCTTGAAAAACTGATGGAACTGTTAGCGTTATTTTATCAGGATGAACAATAATTTTCCCCGGTTCGAGAGAAAGGAGCAATATGGAAAATATTTTAGAATTACAAGGGATTTCCAAGACATTTCCCAAATCAGACTTTATGTTGGATAAGGTCTCTTTTTCTTTGCCGTATGGAGCAATCATGGGATTCGTCGGAGAAAATGGCGCGGGAAAGACGACGACGATCGGCTGTATTTTGAACACGGCCGCGAAGGACAGTGGAATGGTAAAATTGTTCGGCAGAGAGATGCTTGATGCGGACACGGACATCAGGGAGAAGATTGGCGTTGTTTATGACGGGGATAATTTTCCGGTCTATTGGACGGCAAAACAATTGGCGCAGGTCATGGACGGGCTGTATGCGGAATGGGATAATGCTTTGTTCCAAAAATATCTGGCGGATTTTCACCTGCCCGCAAAACAGAAGATAAAACATTATTCCAGAGGAATGACGATGAAGTTAGCCATTGCGGCCGCATTGGCGCATCATCCGCAATTACTGATATTAGATGAAGCGACCAGCGGATTAGACCCCATTATGCGGGATGAGATGTTGGATGTCTTTCTTGATTTTGTGCAGGAAGAAAATCACTCCATTTTGATATCTTCCCATATTACAAGCGATTTGGAAAAAGTCGCGGACTATATTACCTTTATTCATGACGGGAAGCTTCTGATGACCGCGTCAAAAGATGAATTGCTCTACCGGTATGCGGTCATGCGCTGTAAAGAGAGCCAGTTTCTTGCGCTGGATCCCGGCGATATCCTTGCTTACCGAAAACGGGAGCTTCAAACCGATGTGCTGGTAGCGGATGGAAAAGAAGCAAAAAAGAAATACAGGGATATTGTGATCGACCATGTTTCCATTGAGGAGATCATGCTGCTGTTAGGAAAGGGGGAGCGGGTATGAGGGGGCTTCTGAAAAGCAATTATTATGCAGTGCGCTCCAATGTAAAAGTTTTTTCGGCCGTTATGGTCTTGCTGGGAATTTTTGTCGTGGCCGTGGATAATGAAATCCCGTCTCTGATCATAGGGTATATGCTGTCGGTAATGATCGGGTTTTCATTTAATTCGATTGCCAGCGCCGGCAGGGAAAGCGCCGCAAAGTGGAGCGTTTATAAGCTGACGACGCCTGTAAAGCGGGCGGATATTGTGAAAAGTTTATTTGTAAGCCAGCTCCTATGGCTGTTTGTGGGAATGGTTTTTGCCGGGATTATTGTGACGTTATCCGTAGCGCTGCACGGCTTTCCCTTTGATAAGGATACGGATATCTTTCTGTTGTTCGTAGTGGGAAGCGGAATCAGCCTGTTCATGGGAGCCTTTTTCTTTCCATTGTTCTTTTGGGGCGGGGAAGAGCGAAAAGAGGTATTTCTGGTCATCAGTCTGCTCTGCGGAATCGGTGTAGTCATGGGACTTACAACACTGGTGAACACGATTTTTCCGCCACATATGACTTCCCGGATTATCTGGGGCGGTTGTATGATACTGGCCTGCGGCATACTGGCATTTGTTTTGTCTTATCCGCTTACGGTCGGCATATTTCGGAGAAAAGACTATTGATCAGGGAAACAAAACAGCCGGTACGGCCATCCCGAATCCGTAAAAAGATTTCGGGAATGCCGTGCCGGCTTTTTCATTTTGATAGAAGATTACAGTGATTGAAAACAGGTACCTGATCAGTTTTCTTTATAGTTAATGATTTCATCGAGCAGGCTGGCCAGTTTCGCATCCATTTCCTCGTCGTTGAACTGGCAGGTTCCTACCGCTTTATGGCCGCCGCCGCCGTATTTTAACATCAGGCTTCCGACGTTGACGTTGGAAGTTCTGTTCAAAATGCTGTATCCGACAGCAGCGGAACAGCCGAGACCGCCTTTTCCGTTTACAATCCATACGGAAATGTTCTGTTCCGGGTACATACTGTAAATCAGGAAACGATTACCTGAATAAATCGGATCGACGCCGCGCAGGTCGGAAATGATGACATCTTTCTCCACACGGGTATGTGCTTTCACCATTTCTTTGAATTTGGCATCCTGTTCATGGTAAACGTCAATACGCTCTTTAACGTCCGACAGAGCGAGAATTTCCTCGGTGCTCATGGTGCGGCAACACTCCATCAGTTTTTCCATTAACTGATAGTTGGAAATGGTGAAGTTGCGCCATCTGCCGAGTCCCGTTCTCGGATCCATCAGAAAGCCTACCAGAATCCATCCGGTCGGATTTTGGATTTCATCGATGGTCAGGTTGCCGGAATCAACTTTGTCAACAGCTTCCATCATATCGTCAAAGTGGGAAAAACGCTCTTTTCCGCCGTAGTATTCATAAATAATGCGCGCACAGGAAGGGGTGATACGGCTTTCGCCCTTATATTTTCCGGCAAGCTCGTTGCGCTCATGCTCGCTGGAATGATGGTCGAACCACAGGCCGCAGCCTTCCACGAAAGGAACGTTGGCGAGTACATCGTTTTCTGTAATTTCTACAAGACCATCCTGCAAATCCTTGGGATGGGCAAATTTCCAGCTGTCAATCAGGCCGATTTCCTTTAACAGGGCGCCGCACGCCAGACCGTCAAAATCGGAACGGGTAACTAATCTCATAGTGAATTCTCCTTTGCTTATATAATATATTGGGGCGTTAATGAATTGTCTATTAAAATTATATAAGAAAGAAAGGCGTTTTTCAAGATGTTTTATTGCAGACGGATATAGCCGGAAGTGTTGTGAAGGAAAAAAATGCAAAATTTTATTTTTTTATCGGCTTGTGCAAAAACGGAATTGATTTAATGCTGAAAAAAGAATACATTATATAGTAGGAAAGTTTTTAGCAGAAATTTTTTGACAGAAATATTTCAGGAGTCAGCTATGATATCGATAAAAAAAGCAGAAGAGAAAAATACATCCCATGTACTGAACATGACATCGGGGAATCCCTATTCCCTGATGCTCAATTTTACGATGCCTATTTTTTTAAGTCAGGTGTTCCAGCAGCTGTACAATACGGCGGACGCTTTTATTGTGGGCAGATACCTTGGGACGAATGCATTGGCGGCGGTCACTTCATCGGGGAATCTGATCTTTCTGATGGTCAGCTTTTTCATGGGCATGGGAATGGGCGGCGGCGTGGTCATTTCCCGGTATTTCGGGGCAAAAGATGACGGGCAGGTGTCCCGCTCCGTCCATACGATGATGGCGTTCGGCATTGTTTGCGGTCTGCTTTTAACGATTATCGGCGTCGCGTTTACGCCGACTTTTCTTGCCTGGATGCAGACGGATCCGGAAGTCATGCCGGAGGCGGTGGAGTATTTCCGATATTATTTTCTCGGCGCACTGGCCGTTGTTCTTTATAATGTCTGCTGCAGCATTATGAATGCGGTCGGCAACAGTAAGCGGCCGCTGTATTATCTGATTTTTTCTTCGCTCGTCAATATTTTACTGGATCTGCTTTTCATCGGCGGCTTTCACTGGGGCGTCTGGGCGGCGGCGCTGGCGACGGTCATATCCCAGGCCGCCAGCGTAGCGCTATGTATGGTCTATCTGCTGCGTAAGGGCAATATTTTTACGGTGGAACTGCGAAGGATTCGTTTTCATAAAGATATTTTACTCGAAATTGTCAGCTATGGGCTGCCTTCGGGTGTACAAAATTCCGTTATCGCTTTTGCGAATGTTATCGTACAGTCACAGATCAATTCGTTCGGCAGACTGGCGATGGCCGGATATGGCGTTCATGCCAAGATAGAGGGTTTTGTATTCCTGCCGGTAAACAGTTTTAATATGGCGGCGACGACTTTTATCAGCCAGAATCTGGGCGCGAGTCAGTATGAGCGGGCGAAAAAGGGTGCACGCTTTTCAATTCTCGTTACTGTCATGATGGCGGAAACCATCGGGTTGATTTATTATATTTTTGCGCCGCAGCTCGTCAGTCTGTTTGATAATACGCCGGGCGTGGTTGAATATGGAGTGATGCAGGCACGCACTGTCGCACTTTTCTATTTCCTGCTTGCTTTTTCCCACTCGGTGGCAGCGGTCTGCCGCGGCGCAGGAAAGGCATTTGTGCCGATGCTCGTCATGCTGATCGTCTGGTGCGGGGTGCGGATTACCTATATTATCATTGTCATGAAACTGTTCGGAGAAATCAGATATGTCTTCTGGGCGTATCCGTTGACGTGGAGTATCAGTTCGGTGATTTATCTGGTTTATTATCTGTTTTCGGATTGGGTGCATGGATTTCAAAAGCGTGAAGAGAAGTTCTAAAGACATCGCATCATAGGATGCGATGTCAAGAACTTCTAGGGTTCGCGAAGCGAACCCTCTTCACGCAACAGAATGCCCGACGGGGCATTCTGCGTGGGTTGAGGATTGCAAAGCAAATCTATCTCGCGCAGAAGAATCGCCTGGGCGATTCTTCAAGGGTTGAGAATCGCGGAGCGAACCTTCTTCACGCAACAGAATGCCCGACGGGGCATTCTGCATAGGTTGAGGATTGCAGAGCAAATCTATCTCGCGCAGAAGAATCGCCTGGGCGATTCTTCAAGGGTTGAGAATCGCGGAGCGAACCTTCTTCACGCAGCAGAATGCCCGACGGGGCATTCTGCGTGGGTTGTGGATGAGGATAGGAATGAGAAACAATAGGAGGAGCAATGTCCAGGATCATAGGAATTGATTTGGGAACGACGAATAGTCTTGCCGCGGTGTGGCAGGATGGAAAAAGTGTGCTGATACCGAATGCGTTCGGCGAATATCTGACGCCGAGCGTGGTGAGCGTGGGGGAGGACGGCAGTATTTATGTCGGAAAGACGGCAAAGGAAAGGCTGATTTCGCATCCGAAAGATACTGTCGGCGGATTCAAGCGGTACATGGGGACGGCAAGGGAGTGCAGGCTTGGAGGCAGAGCTTACCGGCCGGAGGAATTGTCTGCTTTTGTCTTGAAAAAACTCCGGGAAGATGCGGAACGGTATCTGGGAGAAAAGGTCGAAGAGGCCGTTATCAGTGTGCCGGCTTATTTTAATGATATGGCGCGCAATGCAACAAAGCGTGCCGGCATCATTGCGGGATTAAAAGTGGAACGTATCATCAATGAGCCGTCTGCGGCGGCGCTGGCATGTCAGAATCTGGACAGGGAAGAGGATGCTGCGCTGCTCGTATTCGATTTCGGCGGCGGGACGCTGGATGTTTCCCTGGTGGAATGTTTTGACAACGTGATCGAAATACTGGCAGTCAGCGGCGATAATCAGCTTGGCGGCCGG
Source organism: uncultured Lachnospiraceae bacterium (assembly GCA_947178125.1). GTDB lineage: Bacteria > Bacillota > Clostridia > Lachnospirales > Lachnospiraceae > UBA3282. The sequence continues at coordinate 32,257 of CAMWXB010000036.1, forward strand.
GATTTTGACGAACTGCTCGCCGATTATTTTATCCGGACGCTGAAACTGGAAAAAGAGGCAGAGCAGCCGGAAATACGAGAAATCATTCAGAAAAGCGCAGAACATTGCAAGCGGGAACTGACAGAGCAAGCGGCGGCAGAGATGTTTGTAAATTGTCGTGAAATTAATAGAAAGATGGAAATCACGAGGAAAGGACTCGTCAGAATCTGCGCTTCCCTGTTCGACAGACTTGGCAAGCCGGTAGGCAGGGTGCTGGCGGATGCGCAGACTAGAATTGACCAAATTAGTCAAATTGTGCTCGTGGGAGGTTCCTGTAAAATGCCGGTAGTGCAGCAGTATTTGGAATATCTGCTGAAGCGAAAAGACATTGAAGTCAGGGAACCGGACCATATGGTCGCTTATGGCTGCGGCGTCTATGCGGGCATCAAGGAGCGGAACGAGGACGTGAAGGATATGCTGCTGACAGATATCTGCCCCTTTTCGCTTGGTGTGGGAGTCATGAATCATCAGAACAGGAATAAGCCGCTGATGTCTTTTGTGATTGAAAGGAACAGCCCGCTGCCGGTCAGCCGGGAGGAAATGTATGTGACCGCGTCGGACTATCAGACGGAGATGGGATTCAGAATTTACCAGGGAGAGTCGATGTATGTGGATGACAATATCGTTTTGGGAGAAATTCTGTTCCGGGTTCCGCCGCTTCCGAGAGGAGAGGTACAGTGCTTTATCCGTTTTACCTATGATATCAACGGTGTTCTGGAAGTGGAGGGCAGAGTTCCCATGACGGAGGAAAAAAAGAATATCATCATCGTACATAAGGAACTGGAAATGACGGAGGAAGAGATTACCGATAAACTGAAAGAATTTGAAAAGCTGAAAGTGAACCCGGAAGAAAACGAGGAAAACCGATATGTACTGGAATGGGGACAGCGGCTTTTCGTGCAGTGTGCTCAGGAAGAACTGCGAAATGATATTGTAAGGCGGCTGCAGTATTTTCAACATGTGATGGTGCATGATGCCTATCATCTGCCCAAAGTCAGAAAGTATACGATGGTCTTTCTTGCCTATGTGGAGGGGCTCCAGAGCTGTTATACGGGATTTTCGGCGGAGATGCTGCAAAATGGCAGCTGGTATCAGGATGATGAGGAAGAAAAGGAGATAGAAGACCTTTTCCGGGAATGGAACAATGATGATAAACAGGACTGATGTATTTCAAATATTGGAAATAGAGCCTACGGAAGATAAAAAAGCAATCAGGAAAGCTTATGCGCGGCTGGTGAAACAGTATCATCCGGAGGAACAGCCGGAAAAGTGGAAGGAAATCCATGATGCCTATGAGGCGGCGCTTCATATGGCGCAGCACGATATTCTGCCGCACGACCCTGTGGGACCGGAGGCATCCACTTCGGACAGCGCGGTGGACGATGCGGTCGGCGTCGTGCAGGACAAGCCGGAAGATAAGCCGGCGGATGCTTCGCCGGAGATGACGCCGAACCGGCAGGAGCAGAAGGAACAGGAGGAAATGAACGCTCTTTTCGAAAGGGTCAATGAGATTGCTTCCGGGCAGCTGGAACAAAGACGGCGGCGGAAGAAAGAAGTTCAGGATGAGAGAACCGGGCAACTTATTAAAATCGTGACAGATTTGCTGGAGAAGGAGATGTTCTCTCAGAGAACATGGAGTATTCTTCTGGAACAGGAGTGTATTTTTCCGCTGCTTTGCAGCAATGAATTTCTGTATGCCTTCGGAGACTGTTTTCAGGGAAAAAGGATTCCGGCGGATTTATACCGTTATTTGCGGACACAGATTGTCCGGATACAAAATTATGACGAAGAGAGGCGCATAGAAGCAAGCACCTCCTTATGGGGAGAGTGGAACGGCATAGAAGAGGCAGTCGGATATGCTGCGGGGAAAATCGATGCCGCTCATTATGCCAATATCGGAAAGCAGGTGAAGGAGCGGGCAAAGCGCAGGAGAAGAGAAGATTTATGGGTGGTTCCTAAGGCGATTATATTACTTTTGGCTCTTATGATGTTTGTTTTCGGAATCGTCTTAGAATTTTTAATTTAGTGAGGTCATCGGTTGAAAATTAGAAATTTTCTTAGAAATTTTCAACCGAACCTGTTCGGTTTTCGCGACAGTTCGGCGCCAGGATGCTTTCAACGTCGGTCCAGACATCGCAGACAGAGGAAAGGCATGGGTATAAAAATGAAACTTTCTGATTTAACGGGATATAATCCGATCACAATTCAGTGCCACGACAATCCGGATGCGGATGCACTCGCTTCCGGTTATGCGCTGTATACTTATTTCAAAGGAGCCGGGAAGGATGTCAGACTCATCTATTCGGGACGCAATGTGATTCAAAAGCCCAATCTGTGTCTGATGTTGAAGCATTTGGAGATTCCCGTGGAATATGTGGCGAAGCCGGAAGAACTGGTAGGAGATATGTCAGGATACCGGCTGCCCGGCCTTCTGCTCACGGTGGACTGTCAGTATGGGGCCGGGAATGTCGCGAAGATTCCTGCGGAGCATATAGCGGTCATCGACCATCATCAGATAGAAGCCGCGGATATGGAGATGAGCGAAATTAATCCGGAACTGGGAAGTTGTTCGACGCTCGTCTGGGATATGCTGCGGAAAGAACAGTTTGATATTTTAGATTTAAAGCTTGGAACAGCGCTTTATTATGGTCTTTATTCGGATACCAATCAGTTCTCGGAGATTTATAACCCGCTTGACATGGATATGAGGGAAGCGCTTCCCTGCGAGAAGTCCCTGATCAAATTGTTCCGCAATTCCAATCTGTCGCTGCGTGAGCTGGAAATTGCCGGTGTTGCGTTGATACGGCATATTTATAATGATGACTATGGCTATGCCATCATCAAATCCCAGCCCTGTGACCCGAATATTCTGGGCCTGATCAGCGATTTTCTGCTGCAGGTGGCGGAAGTATATACCTGCGTTGTCTATAATGAGGGAGCGGACGGCTATAAATTTTCGGTCAGAAGCTGCATCAGGGAGGTGCAGGCAAATGAACTCGCCGCATTTTTGGCGGAAGGCGTCGGTTCGGGAGGCGGCCACCATGAGAAGGCGGGCGGTTTTATCAGTAAGCTGCGTTATGAGGAGGTTTATCCGACGCTGCATTCGGAAGCATTTTTCAGTGAGCGGCTGAACGACTATTTTGACAACACGCAGATTATCGATGCCAGAGAGTACGAGATCGATATTTCGGGGATGGAATCTTATGTGAAAAAGAGAATGCCGCTCGGTTATGTGCTTGCAGAGGATATTCTGCCGGCAGGCACGCCGATTACGATCCGGACATTGGAGGGCGATGTGGATATGACGGTGGAGCCGGAACTGGTCATTATGATTGGAGTCAAAGGCGAGGTCTATCCGAATAGGAAAAGCAATTTTGAGAAAAACTATGAGTTGACAGGAAAACCCTATCATATGGCTGACTGTGCGTTAAAGACTGTTTATCAGCCGACGGTGCACAACAGGAAGGACGGCTCGGTACTGCCGCTTTCTGATTATGCGAAGGTCTGCATTGCCAATGGTGTGACACATATCCATGCCAGAGAATTGACCGGAAGGGTCAAAGTTTTTACTGCGTGGGACAGAGAAAAATATACGTTGGGCAGGCCGGGAGATTATCTGGCGGTACGCTGTGATGACCGGCACGATATCTATATTGTGGAGAGAGATATTTTTTTCAAAACCTATGAAAAAAAGCAGGAGTAGAATACAAACTTTTGCTTTCTATTTTGGCCCGTCTATGATAATATAGTAGTATTGACGGAATAGATAATGTCGGAGGAGGCAGCAGATGGAAGTCGTTTCCAAGAATTTTATAGAGCAGATCATTGATAAGGATTTGGCGGAAGGCGTGTACGATACCGTGCATACGAGATTCCCGCCCGAGCCGAACGGTTATCTTCATATCGGCCATGCGAAGAGCATCCTTTTGAATTATGGTCTGGCGGAAAAGTATCATGGGAAATTTAATATGCGTTTTGATGATACGAATCCGACGAAAGAAAAAAATGAGTTCGTTGAGTCCATTAAGGCCGATGTGGAGTGGCTTGGCGCGGACTACGAGGACAGACTGTTCTTTGCATCCAATTATTTTGATGAGATGTACGAATGCGCTGTCAAATTGATCAAAAAGGGCAAAGCCTATGTGTCCGAACTGACTGCGGAGGAGATGCGGGAGTATCGGGGAACATTGACCGAGCCGGGGAAAGAGGACCCGAACCGCAACAGGAGCATAGAGGAAAATCTGGTCTTATTTGAAGAGATGAAGAACGGGAAATACGCGGACGGAGAGAAAACACTCCGTGCCAAGATCGATATGTCGTCTCCCAATATCAATATGAGAGACCCTATCCTGTATCGCGTGGCACATTTATCCCACCATAACACGGGCGATAAATGGTGTATTTATCCGATGTATGATTTTGCACATCCGATTGAAGACGCGATAGAAGGTATTACACATTCTATCTGCACATTGGAATTCGAGGATCACAGACCTCTTTACAACTGGGTTGTAGAAGAACTGGAGTATCCGCATCCCCCAAAACAGATTGAATTTGCCAAAATGTATCTGACGAATGTCGTTACTGGCAAGAGATATATTAAGAAACTGGTGGAAGAGGGCATTGTGGATGGTTGGGACGACCCCCGGCTGGTATCCATTGCGGCGCTTAGAAGAAGGGGATTTACGCCGGAGTCCATCAGACTTTTTGTAGATTTATGCGGTGTTTCCAAGGCCAATTCCTCTGCGGAATATTCTATGCTGGAATATTGTATCAGGGAGGATTTGAAACTGAAAAGACCTCGCGTTATGGCGGCGCTCGACCCGATCAAACTTGTCATTGACAATTATCCGGAAGGGCAGAGAGAGATTCTTACCATTGCGAATAATCTGGAAAACGAGAGTCTCGGCACGAGAGAGGTTCCTTTTGAAAAAGAACTTTATATCGACAGAGAGGATTTCATGGAAGAACCGCCGAGAAAATATTTCCGGCTTTTTCCGGGAAATGAAGTCAGACTGATGCATGCTTATTTCGTTACCTGTACGGGCTTTGAAAAAGATGAAAACGGAAATGTAACAGTCGTTCACTGTACCTACGACCCGGCTTCCAAGGGTGGCAACAGCCCGGACGGACGGAAGGTAAAAGGAACGATTCACTGGGTGCCTGCATCTTCTTCCGTTAAAGCTCAGGTAAGATTGTACGAAAATATTGTAGATGAGGAAAAAGGGGTATATAATGAAGACGGAAGCCTGAATTTGAATCCCAACTCCCTGACTGTATTGAAGGACTGCCGGTTGGAACCTTCTGTCAGCAATGCGAAGGCTTATGACAGTTTCCAGTTCGTAAGACAGGGATTCTTCTGCGTGGACTGCAGGGACTCCAAACCGGGAGAACTCGTGTTCAACCGAATCGTATCACTGAAAAGTTCCTTTGTTTTACCGAAAGATCAGAAGAAGGAATAAAATCTGATGTTGGAAGCGCAAAATTAAGGGATTACAATATATTATAACTATATCATCAAAAAAGAATGGGGAGGAAATATCAATGTCAGATTTATTGTCAGGATTGGAACAGTTTGGTCTGGGCAATCTGAAGAACATGAACCTATATGACGAGCCTGTCAAAAAGACAGATGAACACGGAGGAAAGGCAGCAACAGCGGCTGCTGCACCGGTGATGCAGGAACAGGATTATCTGTTCGATAAGGCGTATAGCTGTCCGATTTGCGATAAGGAGTTTAAGGCCAGGACCGTCAGAGTCGGCAAGGTGAAGCTGGCGGGTACAGATCTTGACCTGCGGCCGAAATATGACCAGGTGGATTTATTAAAGTATGATATTATCATGTGTCCGCATTGTGGTTATGCGGCACTCAGCAGATTTTTCAAATTTGTGACTTCTTTGCAGTCAAAAAATATCAAAGCAACGATATCCGCTTCCTTTAAACCGCAGACGGAAGTGAAAGAGACTTACAGCTATGAGGATGCGTTGGAGCGCTATAAGCTGACACTGGCGAATGCGATCGTAAAGCAGGCGAAGCCGAGTGAGAAAGCTTATATCTGTTTGAAGACGGCATGGCTTCTGCGCGGCAAAGGCGAGCATATGGACACAGCCGCAGCAGATTATGCGGAGCAGAAGAAAAAGCTGGATGATGAGGAGAACGAATACTTACATAATGCGCTGGAAGGTTTTCTTGCCGCAAGACAAACGGAGAATTTCCCGATGTGCGGTATGGATGAGCCGACTGTGGATTATCTGATCGCTGTACTTTCCATGCGGTTCGAGCAGTATGATGTAGCGACCAGACTGGTGTCCGGTATCCTGACCAATCCATCTGCCAATCCCCGTATGAAGGATAAGGCGAGAATGGTCAAAGAAATGTTAGTGAAGAAAATCAAGGAAAAGAATGCTGCCAAGAAATAAAGCGGAGCATTACCGTGATAAATGAAAGAGCTGCCTGTTCAAGTACAACTGAATCCTTCGGATAAAAGATGCTTATATGAGCAGATTTATGAGTTCATCCGGGAAGAAATCAGGTCGGGAAATCTGCTGACGGGGGAGAAACTCCCGTCATCCAGATATCTTGCAGAGTCCTTGCAGGTTTCACGGACAACGGTGGATATGGCGTATGGACAACTGGTTTCGGAAGGATATCTGGAGGCCAGGCCGCACTGGGGATATTTTGTCTGTGAAATGGAAGAACTGTACGATATTCCGGTGACTGCAGGCAGGTTTCCTGAACATGAGTCTGGTGAGAACGGGAGCCGTTTTAAGGAACATATCGGGAAGCATTTTGAGAATTACCGTTATGATTTTTCCCCGAATGCAATTGATATGTCTCTTTTTCCATATGCGACGTGGAAGAAAATAACCAAAAATATTCTGGTGGATGCAAGGAGCAGTATGTTTGCGCTGGGAGAGCCGCAGGGAGATTGGGAACTGCGTGTGACGATCAGTCGTTATCTGCACGCTTCGAGGGGCGTAAATTGTAAGCCGGAGCAGATTATTATCGGAGCAGGGAATGATTACCTGCTTCTTTTGCTTGAAAAAATATTGGGGCGGCATATTCCTGTCGCGATGGAGGACCCGACCTATAAGAGAGCATGCCGTATTTTTCAATCTTTTGCTTACCCGGTTTCTTTTGTGCCGATGGATGAAGGCGGTATGCGGCTCGATGCGCTTAAAGAAAGCGGCGCGCAGCTCGCATATGTGATGCCGGCGCATCAGTATCCGACCGGGATTGTCATGCCGATCGGACGGCGGATGGAACTGCTGCGGTGGGCATCGGAAAAAGAGGAGCGTTATCTCATCGAAGATGATTATGACAGTGAATTTCGCTACCGGAGCAAACCGATTCCGGCTCTCAAGGCATCGGATAAAAATGATAAAGTCATCTATATCGGAACTTTTTCCAAAGCGATAGCGCCGGCAATCCGTATCAGCTATATGGTGCTTCCGGTAAAACTCCTTACAGAATACAGAGAAAAATGCGGTTTTTATTCTTCGACAGTTTCGAGAATCGACCAGACGATTCTGAACGAGTTCATTCAGAACGGTTACTTTGAAAGATACCTGAATAAAATGCGTAAATATTACAAGTTCAAGCATGACCTGATGTTAAGTGAACTGAAAGCATTTGAGAAAGATTTTGTGATTTCCGGAGAAAATGCCGGACTGCATATGCTGCTGACAGATAGGAAGGAAAGGACGGAAGAAGAACTTCGAACATGTGCCGAAGATGCCGGAATCAAAGTCTATCCGATGGGGGAATTTTACATGCAAACGCCGCTCCGGGCAGAGCGGAAAGCGGCGGTCATTCTCGGTTATGGCGCGTTACCGCAGGAGGATATCGTAGATGGGCTGCATGCGTTAAAGGCGGCTTATCATATATGATATATTATTATGCTGCCGCTTTTTGTGCCTGTTCCACAGCTTGCGGGGAAGCATCTGCCGCTGCATTAATGATAGGCGAGTTTCTTCAACATCATTAAGTAGCTGACCGTTTCTTCATAGAGCATCTCCGGATGGAATGAAGCATTCTGAAAATGCTCTGTCATCAGCCCTTTGATGGTGTATTCCAGCATGGCATCCAGTTTGTTAAGGTCGATATTTTCTGCAAAAAGATTGGTATCTGCGCGTTCCATGATTTCCGCATAAACGCCCGCCAGAACATCGCGCTGCTCTTCGATGGCTAACAACGCTTCTTTTACATTTTCGCTCCTGGAACGGTCCAGAAACTGCTGCATATAGGGATAGTTTTTCAATACCTGCATCTTCGCAAATTCAATCTGTTTGCGAAGTTCAAAATAGTCGGCCTTGCGATTATCATCGATGACCCCTCTGGTCAATTCAAGTTTCATAAATCTGACACTGTAATCATATAAAAAAGTATATAAACCGAGTTTGCTCCCGAAATAGTGAAACAGCAGGCCTTTGCTGATGCCGGCTTCTTTGACGATATCGTCAGTACTGGCGTGCTTATAGCCGTTCAGAGCAAAAAGCTTCAAGGAGGCATTGATCATCCTGTCCTGCTTTTCTTTGTTCAAATCAAAAAATTTTTCGTTCATTAACATAATCCTTTCGGTACAAATCGCTATGGTCTGACATTTCGGATGACATATCTCCATTGGATGTGAAAAGTGACATAAACCGACTTTAAAATGACAGATATTGACTTTATGGGTCGAATCTTAATATAACATAAATGAAAAACAGATTCAACGATTTAGAAAAACTAGTTCTGATTTTTTTATGAGCCACAAGATGTTGTGCCACTGCGATGCCGGTCATTTTCGGATACTGGCATTGAAAAAGATTCTTTTTTGGAGAAAAATTTTTCAGAGGAAAATTTTTATAGATATTTTATACATATTCCCTTTTCATTTTCACAAAATAGTATTAATATATTGTTAAAAAGAACGGTGAAAGGAGACTTCCACATGGCGAAAAAATTTGGTAAATTTCTCATGACAACAGCAGCTTTGGGAGCGCTTGCGGCAAGTGCATACTATTTCTTCTGGAAAAAAGATGCGGAAACAGATGACGATTTTGATGCAGAGGATGATTTCGACGAGTTCGATGACGATTTGGATGAAGAAGATTCTTCAAAAGCAGAAGCAGATCGGAAATATGTTGATCTTGACCTGACAAAAGCGGCAGAAAATGTGACAGAGAAGGCTGAGGAAACGGCAGAGGCATTTAAAGAGGGGCTGAATGCAGCAAAAGCAGAGGCGACAGACAAAATTGTCGGTGCAGCAGAGCAGGCCGGGAAAGCAGCCGGTGAGGCAGCCGCGAAAGTAGAAGAATTTTTTGATGATGAAAAATAGGTAGTTTATTTTAATTCCCTAATGAAATAGAAGCGCAAGCTTTTGACTGCTTGCGCTTATTTGCGTATGAAGAATGTCTGTATTATTCGGTGCGTGAGGAGAATACCCTATTTATTCATTTTATAAGGGGCGTCTGCGGGATAGCCGCCTTTCAGTTTCTGCATGCCGCGTTGGATGGCATCTTTGGAGTTTTTCCAGTCGGCATCCTTGTTGCGGTAGTCAAATTTTTCAACCAGCCAGGCAACATCTTCAGAAAGTCTTTCCATATTGGACTCCATCAGTGCAAAACACATTTCAAAAAATGCGGCCTTTTCTTTATCGTTCAGACGGCTTTCCGCGGCTTCGCACAGGTCGCCGAAGTGGTGCAGGCAGAAGCCCTTACTGTTCTTTACCTTTTCACGGAATTCTTCATCTTTTTTATACATCACAAAAAAAGTATCCATATAGCGTTCATAAGTATCGCGGAAACGGTTGCATATGTAGCAGGAATTTTCCTTTTCTGCGACCCAGAGACCGATGGGATTGGTGCGTTCGGTCTGTTTTTTCAGCTTGTCTTTGAAAGAAGTTTTGCCCGGCTTATAATTTTTGAACTGTGCCTTCATTTCGCGGTTCATCTGAATATAATGCGTTTTCAGAATCCAGGCGTTCCCGAGTGTATTGCCGTAATCGAACATTTTCTTGAAATGCGCCCTGCAAAAGCCGGCTTTGTCGGTAGCTTCACGGACATCGCTTTCCATATAGGAAGAGCCGGAACCAAGCGTAAAGTCCAGTAAATCCTGCTCAACATTCCTTTCGATATAGCAGAAAGGGCATTCGTCGCCCGCGTTCATGGCGTCATTCAGTGGAATTGTATATAGTTTTTCTTTCATAACAATAACCATGCCTTTCTCTCGACCTGCGAACTTTGTACCTTTCGCTTGGCTGGTGCGAGTTTTAGAACTTTTCTTCATACTATTTTAGCATATCATATGGCGGATTTCAATTTTACATTTTGGATTCGAACTCTGCGATGCTGGATGCCCGCGCAGCGCATTTGTGCCATTTGCCGAGCAGTTCCATGTCTGTTTCCTGACGGATACGGAGAAGGGTTCGTTGAGGGATTTGCCCAAAATCTTCCAGCAGTTCCAGGATATCCGCTATTTTTATCTCCAATCTGCCAAGTGACCGGCCTTCCTCTTTACCTTCTTTTCTGATTCTGTCCGCGATTTCACACATAATGGTCACTCCTTCCTCTTTTATTTTAAAAAATTTTACTCGTTCCACGATTCTCGGAAAGTTCTCCGTCTTGTAGAATGGGTCTGAATGGCGAAAATATCGCAGTAAT
>CAMWXB010000037.1 GCA_947178125.1 uncultured Lachnospiraceae bacterium
CTGAAGCGGGCTGTCCCTCTGTTCCCAGACCGCTGCGCGGACATAATACAGAGTGAAAGCGCATACGAGATAAATCGGCCATCCTCTCGTATTCCGGAAAACGAGCAAAAGTACAAAAAATACCGTCACCACTGCTCCATACCAAAGACTGATATGCCGTTTTTCTGATATCCGGCCTGTCCGCCGCCCGTGCACTGCGGCGATAATGCTGCGAATCGTATTGAGAATCACGACACCGGCAATGATGCCGGCCCAAACGGTCAGCTTCACGACCTGTATTCCCTCTTCGGTTCCGGGAGATACCATATCCGGCGAAACAAGCTGACCCTGATAATAGAAATGACCTGCTGCCGCCGCAATGACAAGATAGAGCAGATTGATCCAATTAAGAAGTTCCTCCCGCTTATAAGTCGCAATCACCGCCAGACCAAAATAAACCAGCATTTCCCTGTATGCGATCATATGGTGAATCTCGTACAAACCATTCATGTAATGCACGCCTGCCTGAATCGCCATTGCCAGAAAGGCTGCCTGCAGATAGTCCGGCCACCGGTCACGCAGAACGGATAAACCCATATCATTGCTTTTATGCACCCGCTTATGGCAGACGCCATAAAGCAGAATCCCGGCCGTGATCAGAATGCCGGCAATAAAGAACAGATTATTTTCCGCATAGGGTGAGAACAGCTTACAGGGCCATACCGCCACAATGCTGCCGAGCGCCGCGATACTTATGACAGGCGCTGCCACTCTTTTCCATACCGTTTCTACCGTAAGCAGCTCGTTCCTGTCAGGATATTTTCCATAATATTTCCCAGTGGCAAAAGTCACCAGAATTCCAAACATCACAAGCAGGGCATCACACACCAGTGTTCTGCCCTTTCTAAGAGGAATCTTATATTCATACTCCGCTATGATATTATGCTCCGTATCTTCTACATTGCCATAATATAGCGTTCCGTTATAAATCGTACCGGATGTTTCCGTGTCTTCATATGCGACATAGAAGTCCGAAGAGATTCCCTGTATTGCATAATAATATTCTCTGCCGACTTCTGTCTCCTGATTGACCCGTATCGTACAGAATCCTGGCATCTCCTGCATATCATCCGTGGAAATGACCTGCTGCATCAGAATATTTCTGGAAGCATCCCGCAAAATAAAATTGAACTCTTCTCCGGCGGATTCATTCAGAAAATATATCCGAATACTCTGCAGATGGTCATATTGTGCGACGAACATCTGCTCGACCACATATTCCTCTGTAATTGCCTCCGACTTCATGGACATCTGCCTGTTACTTCCGGAAACGACCTTTTCCGTCACAAGGCGAAGCGGCCACAATGCAGCGATGATGCAGAAACAGATCACCCAGACCGTACCGCAGACTGCCTGACGGCTATTAATAACCTTATTCATTTTCTATGAACACTTTCTTGATTTTATTCTTTGAGTGATTATATTATCTGCGCTCACAGACCCGCGCCTGCAGCGCTATTAACCATGATACCACACTTGTCTTTATTTTACAACTCAGGTAAACTTTTCTTCTTCCAGCATGACCGCGGCAAACAGCGGCAGTCCGAACCAGAAGATCAGCACATATCTCGGCAGATAGGTCGGGCCGAGCAGCACTGTCAGCCAGATCAGAAATACCATAAGATACGGAATGATAATATGATACTTCTTCCGGTATAATACATAACAAAATACAAAAGCAAAACACCAGAACAGACAGCCTGGGGAATAGATCATGGAAACGATCGGTATTTTCTCCTGCTCCAGCTCCAGAGACAGCCGCCTGTATGCCTCATCCAACCAGGGAATCTTACTGGCCCTGACACCGGGCAGTTCCACTTCATATCCGAAATAGGAGCTCTCCTCATAAGTAAAGGTAAATACAGTATTCCCAGAATAAACATCAATAATTGTGTCCGGATACCAGAAACCATAAGAATTTACAAGCCACGCGTTGATATAGGAGAGCGGCTTTTTCAGACCGATTTTCACCCATAACTCAGCATATTTCCATTTATCCGTATCATATGCCTCATTTTGAAAACGGTATTTTACCGGGTCGGACAATTTGGGATTATAAAGCGCCAGCGCTTCTTCCGGCAGGATTTCATGCAGCGAGGCGATTTCCTCCTCTGTAAAAATATCTTTGTTGAATTTGTATGTTCTTGCAAGCTGCTGTATCGGCACGGTCAGGATTTCCTGATTCTCCGTATCCTGCGCGTGCAGTATAGCCGCCAGTCCGCCGTTTATCAGAAAATACGAAACAATAACAGCGGCCAGAAGAAGTCCCATCCTTTTCAGATATTTTTTATGATAAAAAAGAAGCACAGGTATCATCACCGCAAACGCATATATGCCGTTCTTGCGGAATAAAAGCATTGTCAGCGCGCTGAGCACAAAAAAAGCCATCTCCGCCCCGGAAGTAAAGAACCGCTCTTCCGCAATCCCCATCTCCAGCATACACAATAAGAGCATCAGCAATGCAACGGTAAAAATCGTGTCCTTCGCAGAACAGAGCGTGAACATGACAATGACCGGAAAAAAGGCAAAATAAAGCAGGGACAGAAACCGCAGCGTCTTTCCCACCTTCTTTTTCCGAAGATAGGCGAGCAGACAGGTAAAACCGCCCGCCACAATACACATCTGCACGAGCATATAGCAGGCAATCCCCAGATTATAGGAATCCGTCACCTTATGAACGGCACAGATAATACCGCCGAGCATTAAAACATGAACGAGCGGATGATGCGTTGTAAAATTCCTCGACGCCACCTGCAGATATTCGTCCTGCGCATCATAGACAAAAAAACCCGGATAAACGGCGAGCAGTACCGGAAGCCAGCAGAGCAGCAGAAAGAAAAAGGTCAGAATGTCTGCATTTTTGACCGGCCTTTCCAGCGTTTTCGGTACTTTGATATACTGAGCGAGTTTTTCCTTCCGCTCTTCCATGTTTCCGAGGAAATTCCATGATTTACGGACAAGAATCGTAAAAAGACAGGTCAGCACAGGCAGAGAAAGCCACAGCTTCCAGTCTTTGAAATCCACATTGCCGACCGCTTCCAGCCTGCTCCCAAAGAGCATCGCCGCAGTGAATGTAAAAGATAAAATGCCTGCCAGTTTCCATCCCCGCATATCGTGAAGGTCAATGGTATGCAGCGAGAGATTCATCGCATAGATACACAGAAGCCACACGAATACAGAAAAAATGCTGTTCGTAAAAACAAGCGGATTTCCCTTCAGATTCAAAATCTGCGGAAAGCAAAGCGTTCCTGCCGTAGCGATGATAAAGGCAATAAGATTCAGTTTCAGTTTGATTCCAAATTCATTCCCGTTCATTGATACACTCTCTGACTACATATTGAGGAGAATTATTCATGGAAATGTAAATTCTTCCGATGTATTCCCCGATGATGCCGAGCATCAGCATCACGATGCCGCCGAAGATAACAACTGCGGACATGAGTGAACTGAAACCGATGACGACATTCGGATTGACCAGTTTCTTAATAATTGTATAAATTCCGTATAGAAAACCCATCGCCGCCGAAAAAGCGCCGAGGACCGTTGCGACCCGGAGCGGCTTAATGCTGAAAGCCGTAAAACCGTTGAACCACAGTGCGAGCAATTTCCCAATCGTATAACCGGAAGTTCCGATTTCCCGTTCCCGGTGATTGACATCCACATTCGTGATCCTATTCGTTGTACGAAGCACCAGACCGATGACATAAGGATAGGGATTACCATATCGCAGCATTTCATCCACAACAAAACGCTTTACCGCAAAATAGCTGGACAGATACAATTCCTTAGGCTTGCCGATCATGACCCTTGCCATCCATTCATTCACCTTGCTTCCAAGGTTCCGAAAAGTCGAATGCTGTTTATGTTCATATCTGGCATAGACCGCGTCATAACCTTCTTCCAGCTTCGCAAGCAGTTTCCCGACCTCATCCGCCGGTGTCTGCCCATCGTCATCCAGGCAGACTAAAATATCGCCATGCACATAATGGAAACCCGCCATCAACGCCGCATGCTGCCCGAAATTTCTGGCCAGATTTATACCGCAGATATCTTTTCTCTCCGCACAGATACCGCGGATTACTTCAAATGTTTCATCTGGGGAACAATCATTTACCAGAATGATCTCGTAACGGTACCCGGATAACTGTTTCATCGCTGTATCGATTTCTTCTATGACCCCGCCGATCGTTTTGGAAGAACGATAGCAGGGAATGACAAAACTGACTAACTGACTCATATCCATATCCTTTCCAAAACCTGCAGCTTACACCACGGCATTATCAGCACAGGCGCGAGCCACGGTTGTATTCTATTTCATAAAAGACGACCGTTCTTTTCATACCGTCTGTCACTATTTCTTCCTGACGGTTTTCTATCAATCGAAAACCTGCGTTCTCATAACTTTTCCTCGCCCCTTTATTATCTGCAAAGACCCGTAAAAATACAGTCCGGAGCCGCAATTCTTCAAAAGCGCAGGTGAGCGCGAGTTTCGCCGCCTGCGTCCCATATCCTTTACCGACTGCATCGTCTTCCCCGATGAAGATGCCGTATTCCGCACATCCCTTCTCCCGGTCGATATCACGGAAATAAACGCTGCCGACCGATCGCTCCGAATCTTTCTCACATATGATGAACTGCACCACATGACCCGGCTCCACCTGCGTGCGGAGCCAGTTCAGATGCCCCTCCTTCGTGAACGGCTTCTGGTATATGAAATTATGTCTGACTCTCTCCTTATTCCGCCAGGCAACGACCTGCTCCGTATCTGCCTCCTGAATCGGCCGCAGATAAATCAATCCTGCCAATGACTGCGCTGTATTTTCCATTCGTTATTCTCCCAATTCTTTCAGTTGATAAACTGCATAAGTCCCTTCTATCATATCTATTTCTTCTATGCTGACCGCAAGCCCTTTCCCGGCATAATACGCCGCGAGCCAGTCGGTATCGCTGTCCTTCAATATCACAAAATAAACATTATCATGATAGAGCAATCCCTCTTCCATCGTTGCAATTCCAAATTTCTCCAGCTTTTCATCGTAAAGAGGGCTCTTGCACAACCAACCGCCCATAATGTCATGGTTCGCCAGCGAATTATCTACATCCTGAAAAATCTTTTGGGAATAACCCACCGTAGAATAAACATCTTTAAAATAAAAATTATCCGGATGCTCTCTGCAATACTGCGCAATCTTCAGACAGTTCACATGAGATATTTCCCTGCTCTCTTCATCCGACATCACTTTTTTGACGCTGTGCGGAACATAGCAGATACACAGAAATCCCAGCAGCACAAAAACCGCCGGTGCACCTTTTCGTCTTCCTTCTGTCTGTTCTTTACCCGATTCCCAAAACTGCAGCCAGTGTCCTCTCATAAGCTGCATACACAGCATCCCCAGAAGCAGCGCCGCCTCAGCCACATATAGCGAATGCGTAATGCGCTCCGGGTACCTTCCTCTGATCAGGATGAACATCCATAAAGCCGTTCTGACCAATCCAGTCAATAATAATTCCCATAAAAAAGTCCATCTGCCCACACCCGCGAACACGGCATAAACTCCGGCCAGCACAGCGCAGAAATAAAGTGCGATCACAAGCCTGCTATAAGGAACGTCCTCCGAATGCAGTGTGCGGTAGATATAATTTCGGACTGCATCCGGTATATCGTCAAAGTAATCCGCATCCACGGACGCATATGCTGCAATCTCGCCCATCAACTCTGCATTGATGCTTTCATCCAGACCGAAATTATAATTAGAGAGCAGTTCCTGCTGTGCATCATTCAGGCCGATGGAACGTAAATATTCCCCATGCTCTCCGCTTGTGAGGATATCCAGATGATAATCATAAACTTCTGTCCTTTTATCAAAAAAAGTAAGGAACTGTTTCCATTCCCCGCTTCCGTATGCCGCAAGATCGATCAGTCTGCTGACAAGCATTCCACCTAGGATACAGGCCAGAACGACGCCATATTTTATATAATTTTCCTTCTGAAAAAACTTCTCTTCTTCCACCCACCGGAACAGTCCCGCAAGGCCGATGAACGGAAAAAGAAGCAGCAACATCTCCGTCCGGAGCTGATATGCCCAAACGGCGAGCAGCACCGAGGGAATATTCCATATGAGGAACTTTTTCACCGAAAGCCCTCCAGGCGTCGTAAGAAAAAGGAATATCGCCGCGGCCGCCAGCATCGCGCTGATAAAGGTATAATGAAGCGCCGTCATATGGGGCAGTATCATTCCCCACATAAACAACGTAAGAAGTGCCATACATCCCGCTTTTGCAAGCAGATTATGGCAGAACCGCAACAGCCGCACACCCACGGCATACAGACTGCCCATCTGACAGACAATCAGAAAAAGACCATACCACGGAAGCGTGCGGCACAGCCTGTAAAACAGACTGATAAACGCCCCAAGAACATATAAAGTCTGCACATTATGGCCATCCGGCGTTCCCGTATAGGCCCCCGACATAATATCCCGCATAAAAAAATCATCGTTCAGGTCGTAGTAAAAGTCAAAAAGAATACTCAACGCGGCAATGTTGACCAATATAGTTATCGTCGCAATAATATAGTTTCCGTATTTTTTCCAAAATCTGTGTTTTTCCACGAAAAGATTCCTTTCCATGCCGCAATTCCGCCGTTCCTAACGATAAAACGCCCTGACCTGTTCCGCAACATATTCCGCCTCGTCCGCCGTCAGCTTATAGAACAACGGAAGACGCAGAAGTCTCTCACTCTCTTTCGTCGTATACTTGTCTTCCCCGTGAAATCTGCCGAATTTCAGCCCCGCCGGCGCAGAATGCAGCGGAACATAGTGTGAAGCCGGGAGGATTCCCTTTTCCTTTAAAAAGGCATCCAGCCTGCATCTTTCATCCAAATCCTTCGTTTTGATATAGAACATATGCGCGTTGTGCACACAATGTCCCGGAATATAGGGCAGTTCGATCTTCCCTTCTTCCGCAAGCGGCGAAAGCAACTCTTTGTACTGATTCCATCTGTCCATTCTCGCCTGTGTGATTTCTTCTGCGAGTTCAAGCTGCGCATACAGATAAGCCGCGTTCATATCGCTCGGCAGATACGAGGAACCGTAATTCTGCCAACGGTATTTATCGACCTGCCCCCTATGATACTTGCTCCGGTCCGTTCCCTTTTCCCGGATGATTTCCGCATCCTCAATATATTTTTCATCCCGGATCAGAAGCGCGCCGCCCTCTCCCATACTGAGATTCTTCGTCTCATGAAAACTGAAACAGCCGAACTCGCCGAAAGTACCAAGCGCTTTTCCCTTGTAGGATGCCATGATGCCCTGTGCCGCATCTTCCACGACTGCCAGGTGATGCTTTTTCGCAATCTCCATGATTTCATCCATCTCACAGCTCACGCCCGCATAATGAACCGGCGCGATTGCCCTGGTCTTCTCCGTAATCGCATCTTCAATCAACGTTTCATCAATATTCATCGTATCCGGTCTGATATCCACAAAAACCGCTCTGGCCCCGCGCAGCACAAAGGCATCCGCTGTAGAGACAAAGGTATAAGAGGGCAGGATTACCTCATCCCCCTCTTTGATATCCAGAAGAAGCGCCGCCAGTTCCGTCGCCTGCGTGCAGGACGGTGTGAGCAGACATCTCGCCGTCCCGGTCTGTTCCTCAATCCACTTACCGCACTTCCTCGTAAAAGGGCCGTCACCGCAAATCTTCTGATTCTCGATGGCTTCCTTCATATAGTCAACTTCCTTCCCCGTATAGGGGGGAACATTAAAATTTATTTTTATGCTCATTTTTATTCCTTTCTCACAATAGAATATAAAACTCCTGATTTTTCAATCTAATAACCATGCCTTCTCTCAACCTGCGAGTTTGGGCGTAAGCACAAACTTGCGGTTGAAAAATCTTTGATTTTTCAACCTATTGTATCACAGGCATCCGGTATTTTGCAATGATACGTTTATAACAGAGTTCTTCTCAACATTTATTGGAGATAATGTTATTATAATATTTACAAAAACCGCTAATGCAAGAATATGGGGAAATTATGTCTTATCGTGAACAAATTGCCGTAGAAATATATGAAAAAAATTTTTCACTTGAAAACTTAAACTGGATGTATTAAGAGGGAAGACTCCATTTCCCACGTCCCAAAAAAACCAGTAAATACCAGGATACGGTAGCCCATTTGATAGATGCAATTCAAATCGGCATTCCCATGCCGGTAATCTATGTTTCTGAATTGCAGAACGGCGATTTCCTGATTCTGGAATCCAAGGAATGGCTGCTCGCCCTGTTGGTATACCTTCAGGGAACCTTTTATGTTCATGTGGATGAAATGCCGCCGGATCTCAAAAAATGTTTTTTTCACGAATTAAGTCAGGAGCTTCCAAAGCTGGCGAGCATGATTCTTAGAGCAGACTAACAATGCGCCGTCACAAAAAAGTTTCCTGAAAGAATATGAAATTCTGTATATGCTTCTTTTCTGGGGAATTTACAGCAGGCTGTTACCGCTTGATGAACAGGACAACTATGGCGAACATGAGCTTTTGGAAATCACAATATCGAATCTCCATAAAAACTATTATAGCTGGAAAAGTTTTTTAAATATCATATATGATATTACCGCCTTCTATATTGACCAACTCAATTTCATAAAAAAGCCCAAATATCTTTCTGCTTCCTATTACAAAAACAGGAAGGTAAAAGCAAAGGCTTATGGATTGGCTTTATGCGTGTTCGATATGTGCCAGCGCAAAGGCAGCGACCCGTTTTTTGCTTTTGACCGATTCTTTTATGTATATATGCACGAAATAGAAGTATTACCTGTCACGCTAAGCGGCATCCGTTCTTATCTGATATATTTATGGGAGGAATTTATATGATCCATCGATTGCAGATTAAAGGTTTCAAGTGTTTTGATGATGCTGATTTCAGCTTCGGCAATCTGACATTATTAGCCGGGAAAAATTCCATGGGAAAGTCCACTGTCATACAGGCGATCCTTGCCATGGTCCAGGACGGAAACAACCCTTTTATGGGTCCCTATATTAACATCGGAAAAATCAGCGAACTGAAAAATAAGTATGTAGGAAGCCAGAAAATCGAATTGACCATCAATTCCACTTTTTCCAAAAAAATATTCGATGATAAAACAAAGGTTGAATCTCAGGGCAGGCTTTCTGAAGAAGTTGCGGTAATGTATTTATCCGCTGACCGGATCGGTGTCAGGGATACCTATGAAACTACCGCCATAACGATCGGTTCCGGCTGCTTCGCTTCGAACGGGACCACAAAAAGAGCGACAAAGGATAACAGGGGATCACCGTTCCCCGTACCCTTCTCTCAACCTACTGGTAGACCGCATACCGCATATTGCAAAACGTTTCTTCATATCCATAGTCTTCTAAGAACTGTAACAGAACCGCCAGTTTCTCATCCGCATCAAGCGCTTCTGTATCCACGCCGAACCACTGATATGCTTCCGCATCTTCCCCCCAGTAGGCCGCGATCGCAGAAGATACAATAACGACCGGACGGTTCCGTAAGACCTCTTCTTCGCGCTGCTCCGCCCCTGGTTCCGAGCGTTGTTCCGCTTCGTCTGCCAATTTCCGCTTCACCTTATCCATATCCTGTTCAAACTGCACCAGCCGGAACGAATCCAAATCCGGCCACGCGGTGGAGATTGCCGTCGGCATATCGAAAAAATAACTAAGCCCCGGCACTTCCCCGTACAAAATCACTTCCCTGCCGGCAAAATCCTGCTGCTCTGCGTACTCTGCCAAATCCAAGAACAGCTCCGCATTCTCTTGATTTGTATAGATACCTTCCACCTTCGGAATACCCGTCAGCAGGGTATCTCTTTTTTCCCCCCAGACGCCGTCCAGAAAAACGAACTGCATATGAAAGCCGATGCTTTGAACGAACACCATAAGGCCAAAGACAACGACCATGATCTTCCACGGCATATGAACGCTTTTCCTTCCTGCGGAAAGGAAGAAATCCCGGCATATCCATAGCGTAAAAGGCGCTGCCAGAAACAGATTATTGATATTCGGATACAACTCGTTATTGCCGCCGAGCGGCGTTACAAAAAGCTGAATTAAGACAATTAATGCCAGAACTTTGTCTTCCAAACTCCGCTTTCCGCCCGCAAGTACCAACAAGGCGCAGACAACAGCCGCAATCAGGAACAGCACCGCCCACTGATAAATACTGCCGTAATAATAATAATGGAAATCGAACATCCCCCGCCCCCAATAGAAACGAAGCAGCACGACAAACACCGCGATGCACAGGAGCCGATAAGGCCGTATTCCTTTGGGCGGAAGCGCCTTCTGCCCGAATAAAAATGCTATCAGAATATACAAAGCATATAAAAGCACGACACAGGCAAGCGCCGGCAAGAGCCATTTTATCCCCTCCAGATAACCACCGAACATCCCGGTCAGCATGGCAGTCGGTTTATAATCCGTCGCCTTGTCTGTCATCGCGAACATATTCCGGACCATTTCCGGATAAGCATTCACACCGTATTTCATGCTGATTGTAAGATAAGGAACCCCGAAGCCGAGCAGATAGCCGAACAGGCAGATTCCCGTATCTTTCGCCGTTTTGGCAAATGTTCTTTTCCTGGCCCACGCACCATACCACAATGCCAGAATAAAAGCAGCCTGTACTACATTCGGCATCCGTACCGTCACATTGGCCCCCAGACAGATGCCCGCCAGAAGCAGATACCGGAACTTCAGTTTCTCCTGTTCCGTACAGATTCCCCGGTACAGAAGCAGAACGCCCGCCCCCATCAGCAGATAGGTCAGATAATTATATAAGATCACCGACGGACACCAGCACAGCCCGACCGCCAGCATTTCTCCCAAAAAGACGATCCACGCGGGCATCTTTTTCCGCAGCGTAAAATACATGAGCAATGCGAGTCCAGAAACTATCAGGCCCGTATAAAAATTCATACCGACGAGCGTATCGCCCTTAGGCAGCTGCATCAGGAAATATCCTACTGCATTCGCCAAATAAGTCGCCACCATCCAGGTTCCTTCCGCCGTCGGAAAATATTGAAAATTCGTCAGGCTGTAAGAAGTGTCCACCACATCCAGTCCCTGATTGATCTTAATGAGGGGATAAAATGCAAGCAGAATGATAAACAGTCCGTTTTCTATGGAATTACGATATTTTTGATAAAATTTTCCTATGACGTCCAATCGATATACCCTCTTTTCCGAAATCACTTTATCAAACAGCCACGCCCTGACAAAATCCACCAGTATGCCTGCCAGAAAAACAACACAGACACACCACAGCATATGCGGCAGGAAGAGAAAACTTTCCCGCACCGTTTCCACCTGCAGCCAGTTCATCCACTCATACCGGACCAGGATATGTTCATGCAGAAGGTATACGCCAAACGTATAGGGCGCGATACGCCTGATCATATCGGCCGCCCGTCCTTCCCGGACCCGCATCTTTTTAAAGACGGAAAACAGCCCGACCGCCGCGGACAGACACAGCAAATGATTATAGGTATAAGGCATTTCCGCATAATAGGCAAACGCTTTTACTTTATCCCCCAACAGCCCCGCCGCCGCGGATACCGCAAAAATACACAGGCATGCTCCCACATACAGCCAGAGCCCATGCTGTTTTTCCTCCAGCCACCGACATCCGTACAGACGCAGATAAGCCGCGACGAAGAACAGGCACAAAAACCAGCCGTAATCATATCCGTAGCGGTCTGTCGCAAGCGAAACCGGCAGGATGGACTTCCCTGCGGAGAAAAAAAGCAGCAAAAGAACGACGACCTTCTGCAAGGTCTTCTTTTCCATCTTTTTGATGCCTGCCGCCAGAACCGGCGCGAACAGATACATAAGTAAATAAGCCGTAGCAAACCAGTAATGCTCCGTTTCAATTGGAAGAAGAAATCCGATCCAGTCATACAGTCCGAGTTCTTCTCCTGAAAGCATACCGATGCAGAGCATAGCTGCCGGAACGAGAAGCGAATAAAAAAGAATCTGACAAAGCAGCGACAGGACACGTCCCGGCTTCCATTCAGATTCCACCAGAAAATAACCGCTCAGCAGAACATAGCAGTTCACCGCCACAATGCAGAAAGCTTCCACGAGCCATGCCGCATAATTCACCACGCTGTGGCTCTCCGCATAGGGCACAGCAACGTTTCCTTTCACGAGATAGTGAAGGGCTATGATCATAAGCATTGCTACGATGCGGAGCAGTTCAAAGTTGGCATGGCGTTTTGAAGGCATATGGGTCTCCTGTTGTTCTGTTGATGTGAAATTGAGGGCCGCTGGCTGTCCAGTCGGCGGCCCTCAATTCCACATCACTTCTATTTTTTCTTAAAAATCCACAGTTTACTTAAAAAATAATTCGATACGATAACGAGTACCTGTCCGATCAGTTTGGCGATATAAGAGTTCATGCTCAATATATCTACGGCAAGATACATGAAGCCGATTTCCAGAAATTCCGTCGCGATGCGTGCGCCGATGAATGACGAAAATTCTTTTAACAAGCTGCCCGCACTTTTGTTCTTACTTTTAAAAACGAAAGTACGGTTCGTCCAATACGCAAAAAGTACCGTCAGCATCCACGATACGGCTGTCGCTCCCAAATAATTTATATGCAGGATGGATTCCAGCACATAATATAAAACATAATTCAGTACAAAAGCAAGAAAACCGAAAATCAGGTAATTGATTCCCTCCTCGTACTTTTTATACAAATCCCAGCAACGTTTTATCAAGGCCTTCATACCCGATATCCTACCTTTCTGTCAATCTGTCCGTCATCGGCGGCATAAGGATCTGTCATGAAATAAACTTTCATTTTGACTGGCCTGTGTGAATTTATCCTGCGTCAAAATTAAAAGTTATTTCATGACAGTTCCTAAGCAATTTACGAAAAGCTCTGCAGTGTCGCTTTCCCGTTTTCAATCCGGTATACCATGTCGCACTTTTCAATCGTCTGCAGTCTGTGTGCGATAATGATCAGCGTCTTGCGGCCATGCAGGCGGTTGATGGATTCCATGATCGCCGCTTCCGTATCATTGTCTAACGCTGAAGTGGCTTCATCCAGAACCAATACCTCCGGATCCTCGAATAACGCTCTCGCGATGCCGATACGCTGTCTCTGGCCGCCGGAAATACGGATTCCTCTTTCGCCAATGCTCGTATCCAGACCTTCCGGAAGGCCTCGCACGAATTCGTCAAGCTGCGCTTCCGCAAGCGCTTCCCACACTTTTTCATCGTCAATTTCTTCATCCGCATAACCGAATGCGACATTCTTACGAATGGACGCATCGACCATAAAAATCGACTGCGGAATATAGCCGATATTTTTCAGCCATTCCTGATAATGCTCCCTTACTTCCGTACCATCTGCCAGTATCTCGCCGCTCTGCAGCCGAAGCAGGCCGAGAAGGATATCGACCACGGTCGTTTTCCCGGAACCGGAAGTTCCCACAATACCGACACTCTTTCCAATCGGTATCTCCATATCGGCATTGTCGAAGATCAACACATCCGTATTCGGGTACTTATAAGTGATATTTTTCAGTTCAATCTTATCTTTGATAATGAGTTTTTCAACGTCAATGCTCTTTTGATAGGTCTCCGCCGCATAATCAACATTTTCATCCTGTATCTCTTCCTGCAGGTTATCGCTGACCCCCATAAAGAACGGTTCAAAATAGGCAATGGACGTCAAATGGTTATTGATCCTGTTCGCACAGGGAATCAGCCGCACGGCAACCAGCGCAAGCAAGGTTAACTGCGGCATGATGTCTACCGCTCCGGTTCCGCTTAAAAGCTGTACCATCATATAGAGCACCATACCCGCGATTGCCACCGTCTCAATCAAAAGCCTCGGCGTCGCATTATACAGATTATAACGCTGTACCGCACTGACATAGCCGGCGCCGCATTTGGAATATTCATTGATAAAATAGGGTTCCCGGCAGGCGATTTTGATTTCTTTAATGCCCATGACGGACTGGTCTATCCACTTATACAATCCGCTGTAATAATCCTGGTTTTCCTCACCCGCGCGCTTCATGACCGGCTTTAATACACATTTGATGACGAGCAGGACAACGACCAGAAGCGATGTGACTGTAATGCACATCCAGACATCCGCTACAAGGCTTATCGCTACCAGGAAAATGAACACGATACTTTCGCTGATCAGCTGCAGCAGGGCCAGAATCAGGCCATACATGTTGTTGACATCCGACGTAATGCTTCGCTGAATAACGGAGGTATCCGCATTCAGATAATATTCATAGGGCCGCTGCATGAAATTGATCATCATTCGCCGTGAAGTGGCAAATTGATTGGTATATACAAATTTCAACTGCATCTTCTGCTGAAAAAAAAGGAAAATATTTTTCACCGCAAAAATGCCGATTAACGATGACAGGACAAGAATCATCAAATCCCTCTTATTATCGATTTGGAAAACCTCACAGATGACCCGCAGATATTCGTGATTTTCCAACACATTCTCTTCCATGACGACATTCATGACCGGCATAATGGAAGAAACGCCAAGCGTCTCCAGAATCGCCCCGATCAGCATCATAAAAATCAGGAACACCATCGTTCTTTTCTGCTTTTGGTCCAACAGGACCATCAGTTTTTTGTATATTTTTTTCATAATTCCACCATGTCGCTACTTAACTGAGACTCAAATCAAGTTTGAATGCAGAATGGCCGCCAGGGCATTCTGCAGTGTGAAGAAGGTCCGCTTCGCGGGCCATAGAAGTTCTTAGCGAAACGCCCATTGGCGTGAGCTTTAGAACTTCTCTTCACACTTGCCTTTTCCCAAACTTTACCACAATCGTTCCTATAAGTCAAAGATGCTCATTCTGCCTGTGCAGTTCGGGTGCCTCGTACTTGTCCAGAAAGTCTTCCCCCAAAAACAGGATTTCTTCCGCAAATTGAATTCCACCGGGCACCGTAAGCACTGAAACCACTCTCTTAAAGCGGAGTCCTGGTATAAAATTCAGGATTTCCATCGGAAACATACCGCTCAACACAATATGCTCCGGAAATTCTTTGGCATAATCCAGTATGTCCCTCGGATGCGGCTTAATCAGCACCTGCATTTTCCGGCCGTCGATCTGCCCGTATTCCCGGATAATATCCGTAAAAATCTGTTTTCGCACATCCAGATCACAAAGCGGCTCCGAAAGCACGAGCACCTTATCTGCTTCGCCGCATTTCAGTTTCTGCTGGAGTTCGTCCATATTTTCGATAAAAAAATGAATCAGAATATCTTTATCCTCTTTCGATAAATGTTCGACAAGCTGTGCCCGCGGCTGTTCGATATATTTTTTACAGGGAAAAGGAACCACGCTTTTATCATTGATTTCCATATCCAGACAATATTTCCCATACCCGTTCTGAATAAAAATCAGATTGTGGGCGGACATCCATGCTTTCAACGCAAAATGTCCCTTATTGTCATATCTTGCCGTGTCATAATACTGGATACAGTTCAGGCCGTCCTCTACCGCATGATAATGGATTTTCTTATAGCTCAGGTAATAGCCGATCGGATCCGAATCACAAAAAACATAAATATCCCCATATTCCCGGAAATCCACCGGCACATAGGGTTCCTGCAGCTTTCCGAGCAGTTTCGTGTATTTGATGCGGGCGAACATATTCAGAACAATATTCCCCTTATCCTGATGGTATTTCTGAAGTTCAGGGAAAAAAACATCCTCTTTTTCATCGAACAGATATACTGCCTCAAAGAGCCCGCACTGCCTTGCCCGCTCCTGTAAATTGCCGAAATTATTCGACATCGTACTGAGTACGAGCGATGCCTGCCCCCGTTTTTCTTTTGGCAGATATAATTCTTTCAGACATGCCACATATACATGATAAAAGGTGTGGCAGACGTAGATTCTTTCTTTCATGAGCTTTCCCTGTCTTCCCGCTTTTCAGGATTTCCCTTTTTTCTTCCCTAATATTATAGTCTCCGCTCTTCCAGCCGTCAACTCATTGCCAATCCTGGAGCGTGTTAGGGTCCGTGTGAAAGTCCGTGTAAATTTTTCCGGCACAATCTATGAAACAGGCGGCTGCATTTTTATGATCAAAAGTTCTGTTGAACACTTCTGCGATAATGCCGGCAATATCCTGCTCCGTATGGGCAAAGGTAATCCTGTCGCTTATTTCCTGAGATTCCGAATCAAACTCATTATCAGGAGCCCCACCTGAGAGTAACGAACAATAATTCATTTCATCAATATGTTTCTTAACAATCAAATACTTTGTCATGTTTGAGCTGCCACCTCACAAAATTCTAATTAAAAATCTTAACCGATTATAACACATTATGGACGGACTATGTGAATTGAATAAAATGCTTTGATCATTTAAAAGAATTGACTTTCTTATACACATATGCAATACTATAAATATATTTATAGTAAACTAATTTATAGTATTAAAGAATGCGAATCAAAAAATTACACAAGTTGAGCAAAATGGAGGCGCAGTATGCCAAGCAGTCCCAAAATTCCCAAAGAAACGATTCTGAAACATGCCTTAGAAATGCTGATACAGGATGGCTATTCTTCAATCAATATCAAAACACTGGCCAAAAAAATCGGTTGTTCTACGCAGCCGATTTCATGGCATTTTGGTCATATGGAAAACTTTCGCAGCGCATTGACAGAGTATGCTTTGCATTATGCGAACGAAAAAATGCTTTCTGCCTCGGAAAGAATGACTGCTTTTTCAAATGCAGGAATAGGATATATCGATATTGCCGTTGATGAACCTAATTTATTTCGCTATCTATATATGAGCGGCGAAAGCGGATATCACGCGGGCGGTTTTGATATTCTCACCACTGCTGATGAAAATTCCGTTACGGTAAAGCAGATAGCAGAACATGCGAGGATACCGGTCGATAAAGTGAATGACTTTTTTAAGAACACCATCATCTACGCGCATGGACTTGCCTGCTTTATTGTATCCGGTTTAATCAAAGCGACCAAAGAGGAACTGTATGCAATGGTCAATCAGGGAGCACATGGATTTATGCTGCAAGCCGGTTTTGATTTCCACAGGGAGGCTGATAATGGGAATTAACGCAGAAGACATTACAAAAAAGCGAATACTCACCTATCTTTCCATCGTCTTTGGAATCTTATATATTCCCTGATGATCTGGATTTTCAATTTTGTTTGAAGTTGACAACCACACATAATATAATATCAAAAAAGCCGAGGTGATATAGCCCATGAAAAATAAAATGCTTTCACAGAGTATCGCAGACACATTATTGTCTATGATAACAATAGAAAAACGCTTTTCAGCCGGGGATAAATTACCCAATGAGAATGAATTGTCAGAAGAATTGAATGTCAGCCGGACAACCCTAAGAGAAGCCATACGGATTTTAGTAGCTTATAATGTGCTTGAAATCCAGAGGGGAAAAGGAACTTTTGTCACCCAATCAGCATTTGAGCAACAATCCAATTTAGGGCAGCTATCGGATATAAAAGTAAATGCAAGGGACCTTTATGAAATGCGTTTGATTTTTGAGCCGGAAGCCGCCTGTTTAGCAGCCATCCGAGGTACAGACGCAGAAATAAAAAGGATTTTGGATTTTGGTGAGAAGATTGAGCAGGAAATTAAATCCGGGCAAGACCGTACAGACAATGAACATTCATTCCACAAGGCGATTGCACAGGCAACGCATAATGAATTTATGAATCAGCTTATGCCCATTCTTTATCAAGCGATTGCAAAGGGCGTTACCCTATCGGCTATGAGCCAAAAAGCTGTTACAGATACAATCAACGACCACCGCCTGATTATGGATTTTTTGGAGCAGAGAAATGCGGAGGGAGCAAAAAATGCCATGAAAATTCATATCATGCACGCTATACGGGAATTGGGAATAGAATAGTTTCCTACTTATCAGGGCTTACAAATGCGTAAGCTCTCTTTTTTATTCTTAGACATCATACAACATATTGACATCATACAACTACGGAGATATAATAACCAATAGGGAAAATATGCGAAGATAAAGAACACACATTTACCCATATTACGACAGGAGGAATATTCTATGAGAGAAATTGATTTAGCAACATGGAATCGGGCTATGCACTGTCAGATTTTCAGAAACAGTGTGCAGCCACAGTATTGTGTAACCTTTGAGCTGGATATTACAAATTTTTTGCGGAGAATCAGAGAACGGGGCTATTCCTTTACATTTTCTTTTGTATTCGCCGTGACAAAATGCGCTAATGAGATTGAGGAATTTCGTTGCCGTTTTTGGGAGGGAAAACCGGTTATCTATGACAAAATCAACACATCATTTACCTACCTTGATAACGGCAGCGAGCTTTTCAAAGTAGTCAATGTGGAAATGCAGGACACCATAGAGGAATATGTTTCACTTGCAGCCAATACCGTAAGGGAACAAAAAGAATATTTTACCGCACCTATAGGGAATGACATTTACCAGTTTTCTTCCTTTCTGTGGGTTTCATTTACCCATATTTCGCATACGGAATCCGGGAAAAAGGATAACGCTACCCCAATGATAGACTGGGGGAAATATTTTATCCGCGATGAAAAAGTTATGCTTCCGTTTTCAGTACAAGTACATCATTCTTTTGTTGACGGTGTGCATATCGGGAAGTTGGCGAATTTATTGCAGGATTATCTTGATAATTTCGAGTAAGTGATGAGCAGTTAAGGGGCAGTATGCTAAATGCTGCTACCCTTTTCAGCATAGCAATTATAAACCATGCACTGCCCTATATGGGAGAAAGGGGGAATCATTTATGCCTTGCACAGAAGCATACATTGTTGAGAAAATCGTAATCCACGAATCAGAAGCACTGGACGTGAAATGCCAGGGGACGCTCCGCAGACAGGAAATCAAAATCTATTATTCTTTCTTCGGCAAGGTAGAATTGTTTTAACAAATGATGTCAAATGGTATATTTATTTGCATATATTTTGACGCTATGACATAATACATAATATAGGTAAGAAATTCTTACAAAAAGGAATATATGCAAATGCGTACACAAATATTAACCGTTTCTTCCAAAGGCCAGATTTCCCTGCCAGTCAGTATCCGAAAACTTCTGTCGATTGATACTGGTGATAAACTGGTCGCATACACTTCTGGAGATGTTATCATGCTCAAAACCTTAAAACTTCCTTCCGCAGAAGAATTTGAAGCCTCACTGGATGAAGTTCAAAAATGGGCATCGTCTGTTGGATATAGTGAAAATGATGTTGACGATAATGTCAAATCAGTTAGAAAGAAGAAACAAGTATGAGAATTGTGATAGATACGAATGTCTTAATTTCAGGTGTGTTTTTTGGCGGATTCCCAAGAAAAGTGAGGGTATCGCTCAATCATCTAATTTGATGATTTTGCGACACCCTCAATACATCTCTCTCCTCCACCCTATCTAATGACACCGCATCCAATCTTTTCACCGGAATTTCCGGAAGGCTGTGTTTCAAAATCATCCGGCATTCTGTGAATGATGACGCTTCTCTCCATGATTTCCGCTATCGTAAAACGCTTGTCATAAAATGCAAGCCAGGCGTATCCCTGATTTCCCATGAGCGGTATCATATCTCCCGCGTGCTGCGGATGCTCTTCTTTAGTAGGATTATAGTGATTTCCCGTATTGTCAAACGGCATTGTACAATCACCTTTTTCATGTATGTGCATCGCATAAAAATCTGACGAAAACTGTCTTGCTATATTCGGGAGTCCAAAAATTTCAGCCTCGACCAACACCCCCGCATACGGCGTGGAATAAAATTTGACAACGCCGCTCAACTGCGGGTTCTGCGCATTTCCTCTGATCCATGCCGAAGCGCTGGGATTTCCATTCCTGAGTATATCTGTAAAAATCATTCCCGGCGTTACGTCTGTCATAATGATACAGACCTCCGTTATGCCTTTCCTTTATATTATGCCTGATTCTCTAATCGGTGTCTTGCGGACCGGATGCCGCCTTTTTCATAACCGCAATAACATCCGCTCAAATTTTCAACCATCCTCATATGGTTTCCTCGCCAGTTCCAAATCCATTGTATAGTGCACCGTCATAATACCGCCGTGGTTATTGATTGCAGAGTGGATTCCTTCAAAAAGATTTTTTCTATCTGCTTTATCTATTCTCATATGGTCGGGATATGTCCGCAATAATGCCATATATTCATCAGCCGTAAAATCTTTCGTTGTAGAATACAACCGATATGCCGTATCGACGAAACCATATTGACACGCTGTTTCGGCTAATTTCTCTGCATCCTCCATACTAAATTCTTTTGGCGGCTCCTTTGGGTGCAGATATTTCAAATAAACTTCCTGAATCTCTTCCGTCATTGCCTTTCGTTCTTTGTCCACCCCTGCATGATAGGCAAAGCGGGCAAATGCACCGCCCGGCTTCAATAAATTATAGACCCGGTCATATCCATATTCCGCCGGAATCCAATGAAACGCCGTTGCCGCATAAATGAGGTCAAACGTGTTGTCACAACTGACAAACTCCTGCAAAGTCTGATTCAAAAAGGAAAAGTTTGCATAAGCCTCATACCGCTTCTGCGCCAAAGCGGCTAACTGCGTTCCCGGCTCGATTCCTGTAAAATGACATTGCGTATCCAATACAGGCTGTGATGCCTTTCCTGTCCCTAATCCGATTTCAAGCACATAGCTGTCAGAATCGATCGCTTTATAACGGAAAATATCTTCATAGATTTCCCTTACATATGCAGGACGGCTTTGCTCATAATCTATGGCCGCTTCATCAAATGTTTTTTCAAATGTTGACATATTTATAACATACCTCTTTTCTCCTTACGAACCGGATGTCTAATGACCGTTTTCCACTTCTCCGGTGCGGTCTTTCTGGTGTCGGTCAGATAAATCTCGTGATGCCTTCTCGCATCGGAAATATCCTCCACATATCCTGTCTGCTTTAAATATTCGTTCATGGCCGCCACGGACGCCGGTTCCGTATCGAACGGCCCTTTGTGCAGTATCTGTACGCACTCGCCCTCATCCAACGTCAGAAATTCCGCCGGGGAACAATCCATTTTTTTCTTCTCCGATGCCGTCCTGACCGCCCATGCAAAATCTTTCTCCGTCACGAATTCCGGAAGCCGGATCAGTGAAATCCACTGAAAAGAATCCTTATCCGCATAATTTACGGTATCGGCATCCTCCTGCCACCACAGGCCCTCCAGCGGCGGAACAACATACTCATAAAACCCTTCCATTTTATAGTCCGATTTATAACTCATCTTTATCGTGTATGCGACCGCGAACAGAATGCCGATTGCCTGTTTATAGGCACCGCCTTCTTCGTTCGGATTGCCGTTTCCCCTGACCGCTATATAATTCGCTTTCGGAACCGTTATGATTTCCGGCGTCGTTTTGGGGGCGTAGAGGTCTTTATATTCTTTTTTAAAATCAAATGGCTTCATTTTGATAACCCTGCCTTTCCTGATACATAGAAGCTATTTTTTCTGCCTTTTCCTTTAACATATTCCTTGCCTCAATTGGCTCC
Source organism: uncultured Lachnospiraceae bacterium (assembly GCA_947178125.1). GTDB lineage: Bacteria > Bacillota > Clostridia > Lachnospirales > Lachnospiraceae > UBA3282. Next base: position 21,635 of record CAMWXB010000037.1, read on the forward strand.
ATGATTTCAACATACTCGCCAAAGGAAAGCAGATACAGAAATGTCCAATCACTGATCTGGTATCTGAAAGTCACTTCCAATGTACCATCTTCTAATTTTTTAATATACTGCTCCTGAAATTCATCATAGACTTTATACGCTATCTTTTCCGAAAAATGCAATCTGAATATAGGCGTATCATCATCTTCCCTGTAGACAGGATTTATGGAAAAATCCTCTGGCAGTTCACGTTCAAATGACTGCGCCGTTATTTGAAGATTCCTGATGCGGGACATTTTAAAAGTACGAATATCACTTTTGCGCTTTGAATAGGCGACAAGATACCAGGCATGTGATTTGAAAACCAGTTTCAGGGGTTCGACAATCTGCTCGGTCACAGTCAGTTCCGCATTAAAATAAGTAAATGTGATGACATACTTATTGATTATCGCACGCTCCAGCGCCGTAATGCTGTTGCGTTCCTTTTCGGGACTGCCCCAATAGGAAAAATCAATTTCCAGCCATTCGGACTGCAGATTGTGACTGAACAATCCGGCAACCTTATTGAATGCTTTGTCTGCATCGGGATAATTTGACGCCTTTAAAATCTGCAATGCCTGTACAATATGGCTTTGCTCTTCCTGGGTGAAATAAGACTTATCCAGCGAAAAGCCCTGCAATAAAGACAGTCCGCCTCCATATCCCTTTTGCGACGTGATCGGCACACCCGCAACCGAAAGGATATTGATATCCCTGTATATCGTTCGTGTGGATACGCAAAGTTCCTCCGCCAGTTGTTTAGCTGTCATATTCTCATGGCTCAGTAAAAGAAATATCATTTGAATCAGTCTGTCTATCTGCATATCAATCACCGTGCCTTTCTCTCGACCTGAGAAGTTCTTCTCACACTTCCAGCCATGCCGCCTGCTGCAGCACAAACAATCCACGCACCATACGCTTACGCCGTTAAAATATCCTCTCTCCCAAATATTTATCATGTGGAACCAGCAAACACCTCTCGACAGGCTTCCAATAACTTTCGTAAAGATTTTTCTGCGCCACACCGTAGCTTTCTTTCGTATCAAATTCCCAATAAAGCATATATTTAACACTTTTTACGATACGCATGATTTTAAGCGGGGGAAGCCCTTCCCCTGATCTGCTCCATGTCTATATGGTACCCCCTTTTGATAAGCCGAAGCAAAAGCAGTCCCTCCTGTTTTTCCAAAAAACTTTTTGCTTCCAGCATGAGCGCTTCAAATTCTTTCACTTTTTGCGGCTTGACCTGATAAATACAAATTTCAGTAAATGACATGTTGTTTCCTCTCTTTGCTTTTTCCTTAGTCATATTCTAACATCAGGAATATGACATCAGCATGTCGCATTTTTTTGATACGATAGAAAAATTATTTCCGTAACATCTTCTCAGCCTTATCGACATCTTCCGCCGTTAAACCGATATCCGGATCCGTTCTCAGCTGATGTATTTCAATTTCCGAATTGTGCAGATCGAGATCATCGATGACAATCCATTGTCCGACCTCTTTATGTTCTCTCAGCCAGGTCAGAATTTCGCCTGCTTTAACAAAGCTGAATTTCTTACTTTTTCTTATCTCTTCTGTTGAATGGTCCGGTGTTATGCCAGCGATTACCAATCCTTCCTGCTGCAGCTGTCTCTGCAGGTAATCCGCTTCTTTGCGTAATGGCTTTAAATCGGAATCAAACCAAAATCTCCATCCGGAATGTAGTATGATCTTTGCTTTCGTATTTCTGACCAATCTTCCCAGGAGTTGAATTTTATCTATATCAATTAACACCCCGTCACGGATTTCTTTTTGATGATCGGCGTCCCAAAAATTGGAATTAAGCACGCCGTCAATATCTAAAAATATCACTCTATCCATGGTTGCTCCGCTTCCTGCAAAAATCGCCCATTTTGCCGTGCAAAATTTTCACTCCCGAATCATGTTCTTACGGAATGCGCAGTTCAGCGCATTCCTGACCCGTGAATTGTAACCCTATCTATCCTATCACGCCTTTCCATCATCTTGCAACCTTTCACAAAATAGAGTAATATCTTATATAGAAATATCAGAAAGGTAAAACACAATGGAAGCATTACAGACTCCCTATTTTATAATCGATGAAACGATTCTGCAGAAATATTATCATATGCTGACAGACTCCCTGCGCCAAAGCTGGGGAAACTATCTGGTCGGCTATTCCTTCAAAACAAATTCCCTTCCCTGGCTCGTTTCCTTTGTAAAAAAGAACGGCGCCTATGCGGAAGTCGTATCTGAGGATGAATATCTGCTCGCCCGCCACCTCGGTTATCAAAATCAGGAAATCATTTATAACGGTCCCTATAAGAGCGAACACTCTTTCCGCGAAGTCCTGCGCGCCGGCGGCTACGTCAATCTGGATTCCCAATTGGAATTAACATGGCTCTCCCGGCTCGCTTCCGAATACCCCGGTCAAACCTTTTCCGTCGGTATCCGCGCCAACTTTGATCTGGAAAAAATGTGTCCCGGCGAGACAACAATGGGCGAAGTGAGCGGCCGTTTTGGTTTCTGTTACGAAACCGGCAGATTTGCGGGGGCTTTACAAATGCTGCGGCAGATTCCCAATGTGTCCGTCGTCGGTCTTCATTTACATTCCAGCAGTAAATCCCGGAGCGTTAAGATTTTCCGCTCCATCGCGCAAATGGCGTGTAAGCTGCAGCAGGAATTTGATCTGTCCTTATCCTATGTGGATTTGGGGGGCGGCTACTGCGGCGGTATGGAAGGGCGACCGGAATATCCCGATTATTTTCCGGTCGTTGCCGAAGAATTATCCAGATGTTTTACGCCGGAAAAAACAAAATTAATCGTGGAACCGGGCATTTCCCTGATTTCCAAATGTACGACTTTCGTGACCTCCGTTTTTGACACGAGAGACATCAAGGGAACACGCTATGTCATGACAGACGGCAGCCGCTTCAATATCGACGCGACCATGATCAAAACTTCGCATCTTTTTCATATCATCGAAAAAGAACAGACGAGTGAAAGACCCGTTATGCCGCAGCAGGTCATCAGCGGCTATACCTGTATGGAATGCGACCGGATGTTTACCTATGAGAATCACCCCGAACTCGTGCCGGGCGACCAGATTATCTATGAAAATGTCGGCGGCTATACGATGAGCCTGAACCCGCTTTTTATTCAATATTTTCCCGCCGTTTATATCAGAAGAAACAGTAGTCTCATACAAGTGCGAAGAAAATGGACGCCGGAAGATTATGTGCAGGGAACGACATTGATAGAAGATATGAAGTCATAGAACAGGTCCCAATGTTGAAAGAAAAGCGTTTTCAACGATTGAATTTGAGTGTCTGCTGAAGCAGACAGATGGGAGTAAACATGAATATTCTGATATTAAGCTGCGGCACAAGAAATAAACTGATACGTTACTTTAAGGAACCCGGAAACGGTATTGAGCGGGTCATCGGCACGGATTGCAGCGCTTATGCGCCTGCCCTTTATGAGACTGACGAACATTACCTCGTACCGCGTATGACTTCACCGGATTACCTCGATATCGTTCTGGATATCTGCCGGAAAGAAAAAATCGATGCCGTACTGCCTTTGCAGGAGGATGAATTATTTCTCATTGCCTCTAACCGCGAAAAATTTACGAATGCCGGCGTTCTTCCCATTGTCTCGGAACAAAATACGGTGGAACTCTGTCGGGATAAATACGCCTTTTACCAACATATGAAACGAAACGGCCTGCCTGTGCTCCCCAGCTGTCTGAATCTGTCTGAACTTCAGAAACGTTATGAAGCCGGAGAAATGAATTTCCCGGTGTTTATAAAGCCTGTCCGCGGATGCGGCAGTATCGGCATTCAAAAGGTGGACAATATGGAACTGCTTTCCGTTCTCTGCAAATACAGCCCGGACGATATGCTGATTCAGCAGTTTGCAAAAGGCGAAGAGTACGGCGTTGACCTGTATGTCGATCTGCTCTCACAGAAGCCCGTCTCTGTCTTTACCAAGAAAAAACTGCGGATGCGCGCCGGTGAAACGGAAAAATCCGTTTCCGTAAAAGATGAAAGACTTTTTACCCTGATTCGAAAAACGGCGGCTTCCCTTTCTCTGTCCGGCCCTGTCGATATGGATATTTTCTGCGTGGGCGGAGACTATTATATTTCTGAAATAAATCCCCGTTTCGGCGGCGGCTATCCCCATGCCCATGCCTGCGGCATGAATTTCCCGAAGCTGATTGCGGCTAATGCTGCGGGCCGGGAGAATACTGCTGCCATCGGTGATTACGAAGCGGGTGTCTGTATGTTGAAGTATACGGATTTAATGACGCTCAAAGTGTGAAGGGAATGGGAACCGCCTATTTGTTATGTTTGTGTATAATCCATTTCCCTTTTTTAGTCGGTCCGCTATGTTCAATAAGTCCGGCTTTTTTCATTTTATTGATATGATATCTTACTCCGCCCACGGACATGCCTAAAGTCCCTGCAATCGCATTTATCGTGGTCTCCGGTTCTGTTTCCAATAAATCAATAATTGTATTGGGAATTTCTTTGTTAGTTTCTTCTGGTCTGACTTGTATTTGTGCGGTCTTTTCCATAGGTATAATTATTTCAAATATATTATCCTCTATAAATATTGGCGTTCCACCGGAATACAATTTCGTATACTTGTTAGTATTGCGCATTCCTGATCCCAACTCATCTGCATATCCAATCTCTCTAAATACTTTGGAAATCGGTGGATTTTTTGAAAAGGGTTCAAATTTATTTAATTGCAATTCACCATGGCCATGTGGCAAATGATTGTATTATCCTTGCCAAACAGCAAAATTGCCGCTAATATAATCCCTTCTTTTACTGTCATATGAATATCTCTCCAAATTTAGCAATACATGATTTCAGCCCCATATCCCTACGCAAACATCCCCCACGCAAGCGGCGTCCCCCGCTCAATATCCCTAAGCGCGCTCTTTCCAAGAATTTCCTCATAATACATCGTATGGAGTCCATATCCCGGCCGGATAGAACGCACATTCTCGGGCGTCAGCTTTTCTCCCGCCCGGATATCTTTTACAACGAACAGGGAACGGGAACCGCTCCGCTCCTTTTCCTGCTTATCGGTCAAGCCGTATGTGGATACGCCAAGCGCTTTTTCTACGATACGGATACTGTCTACCATCTCTTTGAATTCTTCCGGCTCCATGGAAAAAGCGCCATCCGGGCCACCGTCGGCACGCCGCAGCGTCAGATGCTTTTCTACCATTTTGATGCCGAGCGGCACAGCGCCAATCGGTACGACACTTCCCATTGAATGGTCGGACAGGCCGACCAGGCACCCATAAGTTTTGGCCAAAGTCGGAATCATTGCCAGATTGATATCCTCGTAGGGTGTCGGGTATGCGGAAACGCATTTTAAAAGCATTACTTCTTCGTTCCCCTCTTCCCGGCAGACTTTTAAAGCCCGCTCAATATCTTCCAGATGCGCGATACCGGTCGCAATGATCACCGGTTTCTGCTGCGCCGCAATCTGACGGAGCAGCGGGATATCGTTGATTTCATAAGAAGCCACCTTATAAGCCGGCATACCGCAGTTTTTCATAAATTCCACGGAAGAAGCGTCGAAAGGCGAGGAAAAACATTCCATTCCAAGACTCTCCGCAAGTTCCTTCAACTTCGGCTGCCATTCCCAGGGCGTAGACGCTTCCTCATAAAGTTGATATTCCGTCATACCATCCCACAGGCCGCCATGGTTTTGAAAGTATTCGCTATCACAGTCAAGAGAGAGACTGTCCGCCGTATAAGTCTGCAGTTTAATAGCATCGGCTCCGGCTTCTTTTGCCGCATGAATGATCTCCACGGCCCTTCCGTAATCTTTTAAATGATTGCCCGACATTTCCGCAACGCAGAATACCGGATGATTCTCTCCGATTGTTTTTTTCCCAATCCGAAATTCTTTTTTCATTCTTACTCCCATCTGTCTGCTTCAGCAGACACCCAAATTCAATCGTTGAAACACTTTTCTTTCAACCTTCCCGTCATGCTCTTTCCTCAGTCCGCGAGTTTTTGACCATCGGACACAAGCTGTTGTTCCTCCATCCCGACCATTTTCCGATATTTCAGTTCCGCAATCTCCCAGTCATCCGGGTTGTCGATATCCTGTACTTCCAACTCACTGATAAACATCGGAACCATATGCGGCAGGTCGGTCGTTCCGTATTCCAGAAAAGGCTTCGTCCGGCAGCAATAGAACTGCCCGCAGTCATGGTAATACGGCTCCAGATCCTGAGAACGCGTCCTGGCATATTCCGGCCATTTCATGCGAAGCTCCCCCTGTTCATTCAGGACTACGCATCGCTGTGGCGGATAGGAAAATGCCACCACCGGCATAACGGAATCTGCCTTTTCGAGCATCTGCATTGCCGCCTGCAGTTTCTGCGCCGTAATAAAAGGCGCCGTCGGGTACAGACAGCAAAATGTCTCAAATTCTTTTCCCTGCTCCCGATACCAGTTCAACACTTCCATGAGCACATCATCCGTTGACGCATAATCTCCCGCATTTTCGCTGCTCCGCATGAAAGGCACCTTTGCCCCGGCCTGCCTTGCAATTCTGGCAATTTCCTCGTCATCGGTGGACACCATGACTTCCGCATACAGTTCCGAACGAAGAGCCGCCTCAATAGAATAAGTTATAATGGGCTTCCCGCAGAAATCTTTTATATTTTTATGTGGAATCCGCTTGCTTCCGCCTCTTGCGGTAATGATGGCAATGGATGATTCGTTCATTTGAAATACCTCCTTGATAAAACAGTAAATCCCCCGCGCACCACTAAGCGACAGACCTGCGGACGCTAGACGCTGGGCTTGCGTAATGCTGGGCGTCAGACCTGCGGACGCTAGGCTTGCGTAATGCTGGGCGTCAGACCTGCGGACGCTAGGCTTGCGTCTATTATAGCATACCACAGTTTTTCTTTGCATAGAATATCCATTCATGATAAAATCAAACCAGCCGCCTGCTTTATCTTATTTCATCCAAAGCAGGCAAAGCCCACAGAAAGGATTTTATCATGTCTGCTGTTTATTTTAGGGCCGATGGGAACGAACAAATCGCGACCGGCCATATTATGCGCTGTTTATCCATTGCAAGAGCCTGCAGGTCTCTTTTCATGGAAGTATCTTTTCTTGTCTCCGATGAAAAAAGTGTATCGCTTTTAGAAGAGCGCTTTGCCTTTCCCTCGGAGTTTCCGATTACCTGCCTTCACAGCGATTATCAGGCTTTGGAAGGCGAACTTCCAGCCTTACGGCAAATTCTGAAAAATGTGCCTCAAAACGCTTTCTGGCTTTTTATCGATTCTTATTTTGTGACGGAAACCTATTTGTCGGAACTTCAGAAAATTTGTCATGTCGCTTATCTGGATGATCTGCTCGCTTTCGATTATCCGGCGGACCTGCTCGTTAATTATGATGTAACACAAGAACCTGCCTGCTATCATAAAGCGGTTCACAGACTGACGGGTGCCGCTTATACGCCCCTTCGGGAACAGTTTCAAAATGTTTCTTATGAGGTAAAATCAGAAGTCCGAAATGTTCTGCTTTCCGCCGGCGGAACCGATGCCTGCAATGTCATCGGAACACTGCTTCACAAAATTTTTGCGGAGAAAAACAAACATACCGACAACAACCACACAGCATCTTCTGCTCATACCACAGACTTTCTGCAGAGCCTGAACTACCATGTTATCACAAGCCGTCTCAATTCCCACTTTCAGGAACTGGAACGTTTAGCGTCTCTTTATCCCACTATCCATATCCACACGAATGTACAGGATATGGCCGCCCTCATGTGCCAGTGCGACCTTGGGATTTCTGCGGGGGGGACGACATTATATGAGCTTTGCGCCGTCGGCGTGCCCTCTGTCAGCTTCACGACTGCGGACAATCAGCTGAGCGCCGTTAAAACTTTTTCGGATGTTCAGATCATCCCCTATGCAGGAGATGCCTGTTCTTCTTTAGAAGCAGCCTGCGATGCCCTGATAACCTTCCTGGCTCATCATAGAGATTCTTATTCAGAACGCAAAAAAAGCTCCCAGCGTATGAGAGCTTTTCTGGATGGCAAAGGTTCTTATCGGATTGCGGCCGCATTAGCGGATTTATGATGTTATTCTTTTATTTCATCAATATCTGTCAGATTAACTCCGATAACACTTAATAATGCTTTTAAAGAAATATATTTTTTCTTTAATTCTGAATAAGTTTTCGCCGCACCTTCTTCTTTTGCAATCATCATATACCTTTGTATTTCTCGAAAATCATCTATTGTAGTTTTTGCAATCTCAGCACTATTTGGCATACAATCACCCGCTTTCTATGTGTTTTGTCCACGGTCATTTGTTATATCCATTATACCAGACACCTTTACGGGTGTAAAGCGCTTCCGCCACCACAAATACCCTGTGCCCACTACTGTCAGCAGCGATATCAAGGTTGCAATCAGAAATCCTGCAACCGGCCCAAACCGCACATAAACTTCATGCTCTTTTCCGTCTCCGTTCAGCATGACCCGGATACGATGATCATCTCCTTCAAGAATCTCCAGCCTTTTTCCATTCTCATCATAGGCGCGGTACCCCGCATAATTCAAAATCGGCATTTCCAGATAATTTCCTTCCGCATCCGCCGTATAGACCGCCACCGCCTTTGTTCCAACTTTTCTGTAATTTGTGACATTAACATGGTCTAAGTCGGACACGAGCACACTCGTCATCAGTCTATCATCCGTGATCCCGTCAAGACGCCATTCATGGGGATAAAAAATACCAATATTAGCCGCCATTTTACTGTCATGGCCTTTAGACGCCGTCGCCGCCGCACTACTGTACGGCATATGAATATTATCTGTTGGAATGGTCTGCACCGTCAACAGATTTAAGCCAATAAACAATGCAAAAATCAAATTTCGATACGGTTTCAGAATTTCCGATTTGTCCAGCCAAAGAACACCCACAAATAAAAAGCAGGTACAGGCCGGCCCAAGGAATCTCCATGGGAACTGCAGCATCGTCAAAATAGAATCCAGGAAACCAATCTTACGCATCTCCATACTCGGAAAATATCCCGTTGTCATCCAGCAGAGAACCACACCCAGAATCAATAAAAAGCCCAGATATCTATCCAGTCTGGTCTCGTTCTTTTTCTTTTCACACACCAGATACAGCACACCGATTCCGATACAACCAAACAGCGGCAGGCCCAATGAAAAATACTGCTTATTATACAAACTGATGGACTGCGCAAAATTGGACGGATTGATAGACTGGTCAAAATAACCGCTCCACCGCAAAAGCTCCGTTCCCAGTGACTCCTGAAAATAATAATAAAGGAAAGGAACAAGGAACCATAAATTCAGCAGCACAGCCATACCTGCTGCCTTTCCAATCTCCACATATCGCTTTTCCTTCCATACATTCACCACATAGACCAGACAGGAGATCACGCAGAATCCCATAACAAACATCACGCTCAATATGTGGCTCTGCAAAATACCGCTAAAACCGAGCACCAGAAAATACCATTTTTTCCTGTCGCCGAGCAGAATGTGATACATACCCACAATGACGAGCGGCCAGAAAGTGAGCGCCAGCGTCTCTCCCAAATCTCCTCTGGAGAAAATATTTGTAAAACGATATGGCATCAATGTATACAAGACCACCGCCAGGATGACCGCCCGACGGGATTTTGATACCGACTTAAAAGCATAATAAGCACACAGCGCCGAACCGAGATTCGCCAGAAAAACCACCATTTTATAAGATAATCCGATAGATACCCGGCAGATTCGCAGAAAAGCGCCAATATACAAAAATAAATATGGGTACATCGCATTGAGATAACCGTTCCCCTTCAGGGCATCGGGCATAATAATGGCCGGTATCTGTCCATCCAGAATACAGTCTTTGATTCCTTCCATCCGCGCCAGATGATAGCACAGGTCATCCCCATTATAAAGGTAGGTGGAAAACATCGGCGACATCGCCAACAGCGCAACGCCGGCGATGATACAGGCATCCACCAGTTTTTCCTGCGCAATGGGCTTCTGTAAATGCCTCTGATACAAAAAGTATCCAACTGCATTCAACAGCACGAACAGCAGAATCATAAAATAAGTATCCGTATAAAAAAGGGTTCTGGGCGCCAGTTCCATCCGTTGAATCGTAAAAGAACCTGTTCCACCATAATTCAATCTGACCGATAACTGCTTCGCATCCTTTGCCAACGTAAACTCCTGCGAAAAACGGGTCTGCGTCGGTTCCAATGTCCAGCCCGCGACCTTACTGCCCTGCTCCCACAGTTCTACGGCATTTCCCGCCGTATCCGTTGTATAATCAAAATTTATTGTATATGTTCCACGATTTACGACAATCTGCGGCGTACTCGCTACAATGCCGGAACGCGCGACAGAATCCCTGATCACAAGCGCATTATTGGAATCCAGCACACCAAAAGAATATTGCAGTTCCGATCCAAGATAGGCCAGCGGATTATCGCCTTCATTTCCAAGCCATAATAAAAAAATGATGCAGCATACACCGATCAAATATAGGACTTTCGATTTGGCTGTTATCTTCATGTAATATTGTATGCCTCCTGTTTTCATGTCTTTATACTTCTTTATACTGCTCCGCCCGCTTTAACGGCCGGCTATCCGCTTCCTGAAATTGCGGTATCCCCATAATAATTTATAATATAATATAAACCATGCAGTCGAACGCATCTGCATCCCGACCAGTTTCTTTTCTTCTGCATGCACCCTTTTCCGATAATAAGGATTTTCCTGAAAATCCGGGAATCTTTGCTTCATTTCATCTCCAAGCGCTTTCACAAATCCATATTTTACAGGCCTCACGCCCTGCATATAGGTAAAAAGCGTATTCACATAAAAAAGAACCGTAAAATTAAATTCCATTTCCGCCCGGTATTTTCCCAGATATTGATACTGCTCCGCTTCCTTCAGCATGAGCCGCCCGGCCTCCATGCGGTCCTCACAGCGCTTCTGTGTGATCGTATGTACCGTTGACGTATCGTGCTGATAATAATAATACAACGGTTCCTCGATATACTCAAAATGCTTTGCCCGCAGCATCCAGGAATTTCCCAGCGCATTATCTTCATAAAAAATGCCCTCCGGAAAACGGCTCGGATGGTCAATGACGATTTCCCGTCGGTAGACTTTTACGACCAGACTGCCGCTGTCCACCAACAGCGACTTATATTTCTCTTCATTCAGAATCCCTGTCTGTTCTTTTTTATTGTTATGCACGACCTGCCCGATTTCCATACTGTGCTTATCCGTCAAATGATAATCACAACCGACCATATCCGCTCCGGTCTCTTCTCCTTTGCGAATCAGCCGCTCATAAAAATCCGGCGTGACCCAGTCATCGCTGTCAATAAAGCCAATCCATTCACCCCTCGCAAGACCCATTCCGATATTCTTCGCACCGCCCTGCTTTTTATTGACCGCAGAATGAACCGCACGGAACTTCTCCGGATACCGCTTCTCATAAGCGGACAAAATCTCCATCGAAGCATCCGTAGAACAGTCATCGACCGCAATGATCTCATAATCACCAATCGTCTGATGCGCCAACGATTCCAGGCAATATTCCAGCTTGCCGTCCGCCGCCATATTATAGACCGGAACGATAATTGATAATTTCATAGTTTCCTTTCCCGATGCTGTCTGTCGAACTGTCTCTGGCAGGCGCGGGTCCTGGGCAGGCATGGGCGAAGGGAAAAGTTTCCTCTGAGCGGCACGCTTCCGCTCCACTGAAAAAGCGTAGCGGACACTAAGGATTTCAGCGTCGTAAACTCCTTGAAATCCAAGTGCCGACGTTTTTCAAAGGGCCGCTCAGAGGAAATCTTTTCCCTTCGCCCATGCCTGCCCAGGACCCGCGCCTGCCAGAGACAGTTCAACACCACACCTTTTTACAGATGATAATACGCTGCAATCTTTCCAACTGCCTCGATGACGCTCTCCACATCCGCATCGCTCATTGCATAGTAGAGCGGAAGCGTAATGATCTCCTCATACAGCTTTTCCGCATTCGGACAGATACCTTTTTGGTATCCCAGCTTCTCGTAATACGGGAAGTAGTAAGTCGGAATATAATGCACGTTGCAGCATACATTTTCCGCCTCCAGCGCATCGAAAAATTGCCTTCTGTCGATGGAAAATTCTTCCGGTTTTATCCGCAGAATATACAAATGCCTCGTCGTATCCGATTCCGGTATTTCTTTCTGCACGACAATTCCCGGAATTTTAGAAAAAGCTTCATTATAACGGGCAACAATCTCTTTTCTCCGACGGCTGAACATCTCCAGTTTATCCAGCTGGCTGATCAAAAGCGCCGCCTGCATATCCGTTATCCGGTAATTATAACCGAGAACAAGCTGCTCATAATACCACGGACCGTCGGATGAATGTTCCAAAAACCGTTCGTCCCTCGTGATACCATGGGAACGATACAGCAGCAGTTTCTGATAATATTCCTCACTGTTCGTTAAAATAGCCCCGCCTTCTCCGGCAGTCACGGTCTTGACCGGATGAAAACTGAACATGGTCATGTCCGCAATAGAACCGTTTTTCCTTCCTTTATATTCCGTACCGATGACATGGGCACCGTCCTCAATCAGGACCAGCTTCTTTTCATGACAGATTTGTAACAACTCGTCCAGTTCCACCGACTGCCCGGTATAATCCACCGCTACGACCGCTTTCGTTTTTTCTGTCACACACTTTTCTACCGAAGCCGGGTCAATGTTATAAGTCTCTGCATTGATATCCGCAAAAACAGGCCGAGCACCACAGTACAATGCGCAGTTCGCCGAAGCTGCAAACGTAATCGGTGTTGTGATCACTTCATCCCCCGCACCGACTCCCGCTGCCAGACAGGCAATATGAAGCGCCGCCGTTCCATTACTGCACACCACCGCATATTTTGCGCCCGTAAGGTCACAAAGCTTTTTTTCAAGTTCCGCAATCTTGGGGCCGCAGGTCAGATAATCGCTCCGCAGCACATCCACTACCGCCTGAATATCCGCCTCGTCAATATACTGATGTCCATAATAAATTTTCTGTTCCCTGACAGGGCTTCCGCCCTCGATTGCCGGTTTTTCCATGGTAATTCTCCTCCCTCTCAACCTGCGGTTTTTTGACCTTTTATTCCTGCGGGATAATTGACTGACGAAGGACATACATTCCTGTATGCCCTTTCTTTCCCGCCATCCATACTCCAAGCCTCAGCGTACGCATCTTATAGCTTTTTCAGTCTTTCCCTGATGTCTTCTACGGAAAGCCATTCTTTATTATTATTGGAACTGTACGAAAAACCATCTTCCACTTTCGTGCCGCTCAGATCGGGCTGCTGCCTGTTATTCCATGTCATCTGTGGATACACGATGAAGTGCTTGTCATACTCATAGGTCGTCGCAGAATCTTCCGTCGTCACCATGATCTCATGCAGCTTCTCGCCCGGCCGGATTCCGACTTCCTTCGGTTTACAGCCCGGCAGCATCGCTTCCGCTAAGTCCGTCACTTTAAAAGAAGGAATCTTGCTGATAAAAGTCTCTCCGCCCTTCGCTTCCTCCAGCGCCTTGATCACAAGTTCAATGCCTTCCGTCAAACTGATCCAGAAACGGGTCATCCGAAAATCCGTGATCGGCAGTTCCGTTACGCCTTCTTTGATCATCTTATCAAACAACGGAATAATGGAGCCGCGGCTTCCTGCCACATTTCCATAGCGCACGATGGAAAAATTGACGTCTTTATTCCCCACATACGCATTCGCCGCCACGAACAGCTTATCTGATACCAGTTTTGTGCCGCCGTACAGATTCACCGGATTGACTGCCTTGTCCGTCGATAAAGCTACGACCTTATGCACGCCGCAGTCGAGCGCAGCGTCAATCACATTCATAGCGCCGTGAATATTCGTCTTGATTGCTTCATTCGGATTATATTCGCAGGCAGGAACCTGCTTCAAAGCCGCCGCGTGAACGATATAATCAACACCCTCGCAGGCCCGCTTCAGTCTTTCCAAATCCCGCACATCGCCAATAAAGAAACGAAGCTTTTCTTTGTATCCGCCAAATTCATTTTCCATTGCCCACTGCTTGAACTCGTCACGGGAATAGATGATGATCTTCTTCGGCTCATAATGCGCCAATACATATCTGGTAAAGCTTTTTCCAAAAGAGCCCGTCCCACCCGTGATCAAAATTGTTTTATTTGTTAACATGAGTTATCCTCCAATTTCCGTTTTTATACCTGTTGTCCGCTTCAGCAGACATCACTTCAAAAGTTTGAAAGAAACTTCCAAACTTTCATATCAGCCTTTAGTATAGCATAGGTAATTTCTGTTGGCAATATTACAAAAGCTTGCGTTTCCGGCAAAAAAACTATAAAATAGCATCAGGCAGATGCTGTCGGCATCTTGCTCAAATATTGCAGTCTGACTAAGAATGGAGGAATTCTATATGAGAAAATTTATCATGTCTGCATAGCACTGGCTATTGCATCTTGATGAAGTCATTTGTCATAGCCATTGCTGTTCCCAGGAAAATATTAATCAGGGAGGCAGACATGGGCTATATGAAAGCAGAAGAAATTCTGCCCATTGAACTGATAGAGCTGATACAGCAGTATGTAGATGGCGAAGCTGTTTATATTCCCCGCAAAGCAGAACACAGACGGGCATGGGGGACGGGAACACAGATCAGGCAGGAGTTATCCGCAAGGAACCGTAAAATCTTCTCCGATCATCTTAAAGGCATGAGCACCGAAGAGCTGGCATCCAAATACTATTTGTCATCAAAAAGTATTCAGCGCATTATCAGAAGCATGAAAAAAACAACATAATCATAAAAAATGAGCTTTCAATGAAAAGGCTCATTTTTTATTCGATAAATTTGTAAGGTGGCATGCGATTCCCTGAAATGATATGCTATAGTAAACCGGAAAAAGGAACGCCTTCTTTTCCGCAAGGAAAAATGATTATGAAACAATTTATCGTTCCTTAAAAGAGAATACCGCCTTTCTGCTTGGGGACTATACGGCGTGCTGTGAAGAAGAGGAAACCCTTTTATACCAGACTTACTCCGAAAAAAGAAAAGCACAGAAAATACCGGAAGATACTTTTATACATTTCGATATTCCGCTGACTATAGAACATGAAACAGTATTGCTGAAAAAAGCAGGTTTCTCAAATATCACAATTGCTGACGACATGGAAGCTGTTTCTCTAATTATTGCATTCAAATAAAAACAGAATATCCTATTGTGAAAACACATCAAATAAAAAACGGAGGTCCAATATGGTAATCAAAAACTACAGGAACAACGATGCGTTAAGAAAAAGCTTTAACGAACTCGCCATGAAAACATTTGACATCAATTTTGAGGACTGGCATCAAAACGGTTACTGGGGCGAAAATTATAATCCCTATTCCATTGTCGTAGACGGAAAAGTCGTTTCCAATGTATCCGTCAATCATATGAATTTTTTCTGGAATGGAGCGCGGAAATTTTTTATTCAACTGGGAACGGTCATGACCGACGAATCCTATCGGAACCGTGGATTCATCAAACAGATCATGGATGAAATCGAACGGGATTATCAGCAGAGAACCGACGGCTTCTTTTTATTTGCCAATGACAGCGTTCTCGATTTTTATCCGAAATTCGGTTTTCAAAAATCGGAAGAATTTCAATATGTCAGAGAAATCTACACCACAGAAAAATCCGTTCCGGATCAAATGACGATCGAGCAGATTCCGATGCACGATAAAACAGCATGGACGATTTTAGAAAAAGCAATACAGAAAAGCATTCCACACAGTTCTTTTGAAATGATAAATAACAACGCACTGATTCTTTTCTACGTCACAAAATATATGCAGGAAAATGTATATTATCACAAAGAGCAGAATGCGTATGTCATCGCGGAAATAGAGGAAGGCAGTCTGCTTCTTCATAATATCTTTTCTCCAACGCCTGTCGAAATCGGGCAAATCGTAAAGTCCTTCGGAAACGGCATTCAGCAGGTCAGATTGGGCTTTACGCCAATGGACTGCGAAGGCTATGCCAGAATACCGCTTAAAGAGGACGACTGCACTCTGTTCCTGAAAGGTAAGGAATTTGAGCGTTTTGCGCAGGATGGGCTGATGTTTCCGACGCTGGCTCATGCGTGAGGTGCCAATTGATACCCCAAATTTTTAGAATGATGATATAAAATCATTTTGACGCAACCGAAAAACTGGGCGAACCGTTATTCCACGGTTCGCCCAGCTTTCCAATTACTGAACATCTGCACCAATACCATAACAAAGAGCACCACATGCACCGCCAGAATGGACAATGCACAGCTCACCTCTCCAAAATACAATAAAATCACTGTTGTCATCAGTTCAATAGAATAAAGCTGTTTCACCCTTCGCTTAAAATGAATCCTTTCATTTTCCGAAATCGGCTTATTTGCAACAGGCAGAGGCGCCTGCCTGAAAATGAAAGGAATCAATACTATTTCAGGTATCAATAATATCCACTTCAAAGGATTCATTGAATTAATATATTGTATCACCAATATAACACTGATCAGCATACCTGCCGAAAGGCAAAAACAGCCTAAACTTGTTTTGGCATGATATCCGCCCACATATCCTCGTATCAATAAATATGCGATGGTAAAAACAATAACAGTCTTAAATGCCTGAAATAAAACTGCAATTAGTATGGTAACAATGATATTGATGCAGAATTCAATTAGCACCTGGTAGCCGTATCGATAGATATTCCGGTCTTCTTCTTTTAAAGAACCTTTTTCAATCTGACCGTCTACCAGTTTCTGTACTGCCTTTTCAAACATACCGCTTATTTGAATTTCCTGTACTTGTCTGCTTCAGCGGGAAATTCCGGCTGATGAAAATACCATGCGCACAGGAGCTGGGATGTCAACACTGTAAATAACAATGCCAGACAATTTACTGCTCCCCAAAAGTTTTTCTTCGATAACTTACTTACTGCTTTTTTCATGACGCTTCCTCCAATTCTAAAAAAAAATTAATATGGTATTTTCTATCATACATAATTATTTCCCTGAATTGTTAAAATCCGAAAAATTTGTCATTTTTTCAGTAAAATTTGCACCTGGCGCTTACTTTCTGGTAATAATTGCGGGCAGTATTACGATGGATGTAAATTCCCCCGCTTTATAAAAATATTGTAAATATCCGCCATATTTCACAGCCATATCGCTTACATTCTGGATTCCATACCCATGCCGTGCCTTCTCCTTTTTGCTGGTCCACAACCTGCCTTCTCTTACTTCTATTTCTCCAACATAATTATTCACTATTTTTATAATGGAAAAATGATTTGCATTTTGTGTAAACAAACTTACTTTTATATATCCATTCTGGCATTTTCCGGCCGCCTCTAACGCATTGTCAAGCAAATTGCTGATAATGACGATTAAATCCGTATCCGCCATCTGGTCTATGGAAAATCCTGGCTCAATCGTAATTTTTATTGTAATATTTCTTTTCTCAGCATCTTTCTTCTTTTCATTCAAAATAACGTTTAATAAACGGTTTGGACACAGCATTTCTGCTTCCGTATTTGAAACTTTTATCTGTAATTCGGACAATATCTGCAGAACTGCCTTATTATCATTATC
Source organism: uncultured Lachnospiraceae bacterium (assembly GCA_947178125.1). GTDB lineage: Bacteria > Bacillota > Clostridia > Lachnospirales > Lachnospiraceae > UBA3282. Next base: position 39,368 of record CAMWXB010000037.1, read on the forward strand.
AGCCGCCATTTCACCAATTACTTTCATATAATGGCGGATATCGTGAAGAAAGGCTGCATGCTCCTGATTTACCTGCTCAATCTGACCATAATGCTTTTCTTCCATTTCCAGTTTCGTAATCATTACTTCCTGCTGCTGCAGCTTCCAGATAGACTGCGAATACTTGTCAAATACATAATAGATAACAACATTTCCTATCAATGCCAGCATACAGCTGATAATCAATAGAATCTGGGTATATCCCAATGAAGCGAAATCAATATTCAGGCGTGTTACCGTAACCATAATTCCAATCAATGATATCGGCATTATGGAATACCACAATGTGATTTGAAAATTTATTTTACGATTATCAGAACTGTCCGCACTTCTTTTGATGATACTATAAAAAACAAGCGTTAATAATTTCAGACTCAACATTGCTATATTGACTGCAATTTGATTGGTTTCCACCTGATTCATCGAAAAATCAGTTTGCAACGATAATAACACGATTCCCAGAAATTCGCTGCCAAGCATAATAATTACTGCCGTAATATAATAAAGAATTTTTTTGAGCAACTTCCCCTGAAAAAAGATGATAATAATAGACAGATAAATTGTAAAAGTCGCAATCATATTAATTGTCGTACTATTCAAAACATTGATTGCGCGTATACATGCGGCGACTCCTATTATCAATCCTACTTTGGTATTTTTCTTATCAAACAAATCCCTTAATTCAAAAAAAGCCGAAAAGAAATCAATAATTAAATAAGCCTCCAGCACACATATAAAGATCTGTACCAGCGTAAATATCATCTCCATACTGACGACCTCTAATATTTTGCTGCGGCAAATCTGGCAAATACCTCTTTAAATTCATTTGCTCTCGCTCGTGAAAAAGAAAGATACTCCCCGGTAGTCAGCCTGACATAATGTGAATCTATAGATACAATGCACGACATATTAATGATATAGCTGTTATGCGCCCTGACAAAGCCGCAATCCTCATCAAATATTTTATGAATGTCATTCAGCTTCATATTTGAACGCAGACTTTCATTTGAATAAGATTCGGCCAATTTGCCGATGACATGTATTATGCTGCATTCCTTAAATTTGGAAACATAGGCAACCGACTCTGGATATACTCTGATTTTTTCTTTCGCTTTAGATTGACAGATAATGAAAGGGGCCCGTTTCCTCAATGTCATTTAGATAAACAATATATTCAAACGCAAAGGAGACTGGAAGCATAAA
>CAMWXB010000038.1 GCA_947178125.1 uncultured Lachnospiraceae bacterium
CTTTCCCCGGTTTCTAGCCGGAGATTTCTTTGTAACTATAATTTTACAACCGGCAGTGAAAGGAAAAAGTATAAAAATATATTGACACAATGGAATTAGAAAAAGTAGTGGCATTGTTTTGTAAAAGGGTTGAGAATTACTAGATGCGGTGTAAGATTGTTAAAGTGACTGACATCATTTAAAATAACAAGAAAGAGTATCCGCATTCTTTAAAAAGGTTTATCGAAATAATTTATAGTGCATTTTGGATACATCAATTATGAAGCCAGTGTAGCGTGTTGGAAAGATTGTTTTGACAATAGGGATATAACGATAGAAAGCAGGTGAAGAATATGCCAGAACATCAGACAATAGAATGGAAAGAATCATGGCATGACGAGTTCTTAGAGTGGATTTGCGGATATGCAAACGCTTATGGCGGAACGCTCTATATTGGCAAAAATGACAATGGAGATGTTGTTGGACTCGGCGATAAAGACAGGAAAAAACTTTTGGAAGTTATTCCGAATAAGATTACGGATACAATGGGTATTGTAGCCGATGTCAATCTGCTATACGAAAATGACTTGCAATACATTGAGATAATTGTGGACAAGTATCCTTCTCTCATCAGTTATCATGGCAAATATTTTTATCGTTCCGGCAGCACGATGAGAACGATAACAGGAAAAGAACTGGACAAAGCAATTCTGAAGTCGCAGGGCAGAACTTGGGATGGTATGCCGATTCCGAAGTTGAAAGTGACAGATTTACGAAGAGAAGCAATTGACTTACTGAAAGAAAAGGCTATAAGAAGAGGAAGGCTGACAGAGGAAGAAACAAGAGTTGATGATACAATATTGATAGAGAATCTTCATTTAATAGATGAAGACGGGTACCTAATAAGGGCAGCAATGTTGGCATTCTATAAAGATCCGGAGAAATGGGTTACAGGCTCCTATATTAAGATTGGGTATTTTGGAAATTCCGATGCTGATTTGAAATATCAGGATGAAATACATGGTTCTCTGATTGAACAGGTGGATAAGGCAGTTGATTTAGTCTATACGAAATATCTGAAGGCATTGATTTTTTATGATGGTATTCAGAGAGTTGAACAGTTTATGTTTCATCAGGATGCTTTTCGTGAAATATTGTTAAATGCAATTGTGCATAAGGACTACAGTAGTTGCAACCCTATCCAGATTAGTGTGTATGAAGATAAAATATATATCTGGAATGATGGAGAAATGCCGTCAGAGTTAGATTCAACAGATAAGTTATTCATGAAGCATTCTTCTAAGCCGTATAATCCCAAACTGGCGGGTGTTTTCTTTAAGAGTGGAATGATTGAGGCATGGGGAAGAGGATTTGACAAAATCAGAGAAGCGTGTGCAAAGTATGATGGTCCGCTGCCAGAATATAATATAAGTGCATCTGGGATTATGGTGCTTTGTAAGGCGTGTGATAAATATTTGGAATTGCTGTATGGGAAACGGTATCCTGTTCAAAGTGAACAAGATGATGAACAGGATGTAGTTAAAGCTATCATTGATTTTTGCTCACAACCCAAATCGGCGAAAGAAATTGTAGAAAAATTTGCTTTTCCCAATCGGCTATATCTTAAGAGGCATTTTCTTGATGAAATGCTAATGAATAAAAAATTGAAGATGACATTGCCTGATAAACCATCAAGCAGAAATCAAAAATACTATTCATAAAAATATCTTGTTCATTATCCTGTTCAAAGTGAACAAGATATGAATCTAGGGGAAATAGGAAAATCTATAGTCGGTGCTTCGGAGAATAATTTGAATATTGAATCAAGTAATTCTCAAGTTAAATAAATTAAAAAGCTGATAATGGGGCGGTTCAAACACAAATTGATGGTGCATTAGAGAAGTCCCTCAATCCTCCTCGATCACATGAATCTCCAGATAATCAAAATCAATACTTTCAATAAAATTATCTTGTGTGAACCGTGTCTTGTCATGCCGCTTAAAATCCTGAATATTGGCATCCAGCCAGATTGGTTTGCCGAGGTCGAACTGATAGCATACTTCATCGAGAGCATGAAAGACTTTATGCGTCCTCGTATCATCCCTGTCGTCACAGATAACGGTATCTTTTAACATATGATTGTTCTGAAATTCTTTAGCCCATAAACGAAACATAACGCGACCTTTCTGCCATCGGTGGCAAAATGAATAAGTGGGAAGAATGCTCTGCCAGAAATATGTAACAGTTCAGCCGCCGGACAGGACGGGGTATGGTGCCTGCAAAGGCCCTTGAAAAGCGCCGGTGCTTAGCGAGGTTACACACGAGCTTAGCATCCGCTGCGACTTTTCGCGGAGCGGAAGCGTGCCTTTGCAGGCACCATACCCCGTCCTGTCCGGCGGCTGAACTGTTACAGAGACATTATACAAATCCCAGCCTGAAATGTAAATATCATATCGAAGCTTTTCCCCCTTTTTCTTTCCGCATAAAAATGCTAGAATGATGTCATGAAAACGAGCAAAACAGAAAAAACTTCAAAGACAAATAATTTATTCTCTACCAATCTATCGGCGCTTCCAAAGGACAGGCAGTTTCTGAAATATACATTTGGTCTTGGCTTTCTGCTGGCATTGTCCTTTGTCACCGGCAGTATGCTTACCCATGAACACCGTACATGCCGAAGCGTGTTGGAACTGATTCAAATGCTTGCCATCCTCTGCATTATGACATTTATGTCATCTATTGTAGTGGGTATGATTTTTATGCTTTTTACGAAGCTGTGGGATGGCGGGATAAAGAGCCGGGCAGGCACAAAAGAATACGACGGCTCGCGGGTATTTGCTTTTTATACGGTAGTCATCCTGCTTTGCTGGCTGTCCGTTTTTCTGGCATACTATCCGTCTGTCTTTGCATATGATGCGGAAGGGCAGCTTTATCAGGTTCTTGCACACGATTATAGCACCCATCATCCGTTATTACATACACTGTTTTTAGGGGCCTTTTTTAAGTTGGGAGAAAAACTGCCAGGCTCCTATTCTTCAGGTATGGCGCTGCATTCCATCGTGCAGATGTTTTTGATGGCGATGCTCCTGGGGTATGTGCTGACAGTTCTGTACCGGGAGAGGACATCGTGGGTGATGCGGTTATTGCTGCTTCTTTTTTATGCGCTGTTTCCGGCCAATTCTATTCTGGCGGTCAGCACAACGAAAGATGTGCTCTTTTCGGGGCTGGTATTGCTGTACGTCGTAAAATTATATCAGTGGTGCAATGGAAACTGTAAAATGACAAAAGGATTTGTCCTTTCTTTTATCCTGATTTCGGTCACGATGCTGTTGTTTCGAAACAATGCGGTCTATGCCTGGTTTATCTGTCAGCCTTTCCTGTTTTATTTTGCGGGAAAGAGAAAGGCGCTGAAACGATATACGGTAATCGCCGCGGCGACGTTTTTCCTGTTCTGTCTGGGAAGTATTGGATTGAAAGCGGCGGTATCCGCGCAAAACGGCAGTCCGCGGGAAATGCTCAGCGTGCCGCTTCAGCAAATGGCGAGAACGCGGGTCATGCACGAGGAAGAGATAGACGATGGGATGCGGCAGAAACTGGATTCATATCTTCCTTCGGAATGGGTATTCGCGGCCTATAACCCCTATCTGGCGGATCCTGTCAAGAACCGCGCCGTCATACATGACGATCCGGCCGGGCTGATGAAAACATGGGTGCGGCTGGGGATGCAGTTTCCGATGACTTATGTGGATGCTTTTCTGGATAATTCAATTGGTTACTGGTATCTGGCGGATAAAACGCATTCCACCATTTACGGCGTTGGCACAGAGAGCGGTTTTGGATACCTTTCCACGGATAACAGGACGATGCCGGCCGGGTGTGAGATCATCAGACACAGTTATCTGCCGGGGCTTCGTGCATTCATGGAGCGCATTGTGTCGGATAATGAATATCAGAAAATACCGGTCGTATCGGTCATTTTTGCACCGGCATTTTACTGGTGGATGCTGTGCTTTTATATTGTCTTTTTTCTGTATAGGAAAGAATGGGGGAGGTTGGTGCCGGTACTTTTTCTCGCTGCATATTATCTCACTCTGCTGTTATCGCCGACGGTATTGGTACGTTATATGTATCCGTATCTGCTATGCAGCCCCATGATGTTGTGCCTTATGAGTACAAAAAGAGAAAATATGGTATGATAGACTTAAACTTATCATCTAACGCCGTGAAAAATAGACAATAATAATTAAAATTTGATAAAAAAATTGTGGAATATATACATTTTGGGAGAAATGTGGTAGAATATACATATATTCAATAAGAGTGTCGTTCGGCGGCATGATCTGAGTAAAATGTGTGTAAAAGGAGCATGAAAACTGAATATGGACGTTAGTACAGATAGAAATGATATTGACAGTTGGAAAGAGGTAACCCTGATTTATAATTCGGCATTAAAACAGATTTCAACGAAACTGGAAATACTGAATGATGAGTTTCAGCATGTGCACAGATACAACCCGATAGAGCATATTAAATCTCGTATTAAAACGCCGGAAAGTATTGTAAAAAAATTGAAGAAACATGGCTATGAATCCACGATCGGTAACATGGTGCGGTATGTGAATGACATTGCGGGCATCCGTGTTATTTGTTCTTTTACTTCGGATATATACCAGATAGCGGAGATGATAAGTAACCAAAGTGACATTAATGTCATTTCTGTCAAGGATTATATTGTCAATCCGAAGCCGAGCGGGTATAAAAGTTATCATATGCTCGTGACGGTGCCGGTCTATTTGTCAGACCGTATCGAGCAGACAAAAGTGGAAATCCAGATCAGAACCGTTGCGATGGATTTCTGGGCGAGTCTGGAACATAAAATACATTATAAGTTTGAAGGCAATGCGCCTGATCAGATCAAAGACCAGCTTGTGGAATGTTCGAGGATCGTATCGGATTTGGATGACAGAATGCTGAGTCTGAACAAAGAAATACAGAAGCTGGGCGAAGGATAGTGTGAGAAGTACTTCTAAAGCTCATGCCAGAGGGCATTTCGCTAAGAAGTACTAAGTCTCACATCGAAGAATGCCAAAAAACGGGCATTCTTCCCGACGAACTTGTTTGTCATAAGCTTTTGCTTGTCGTGAACTTTGTTTGTCTTGTGAATATTGGTGCCAAGACGCTTTTGGCGTCAGACCAAAGAGCAGAGTATGTAGCAGATACATACCCGGCTCTTTTTTGCATGAAAGGAGAATCGTCATCGATGACAGAAAATAAGAATGATTTTACACAGGGAAGTATTGTTTCCAAATTGCTGCGGTTCATGCTCCCGATTTTAGGGGCTCTGATTTTGCAGGCAATGTACGGGGCAGTATCTTGGAGTCAAGCGATGCGGCAGTCATTGCGCGTGCAGCGGAGTATTTAAAAGGTTTTGCACCAGAAGCGGTCGTGACAGCGATTCTGTTCAGTTTTATCGGATATTACAACGGGCATTCCAGGACTTTATTCGTTATGCTGCAGGGAATTGCCCAGACTTTTATCGTGCGTCTGCCCATGTCCTGGTTCATGAGTATAAAGCCGGATGCAAGCCTCACGACGATCGGTCTGGCGGCGCCCTGTGCAACGGTATTTGGAATCGTGATCAATGTCCTCTATTTTGTGAAAATGAGTCGGGAAATGAAGACTGTACCATAAAGGTTTCTTAGGCAATGTTCATGAAAATCTCTATAAATGAGGAGTGCCCAGGCATCTTGCGACACCCGGGCTATTATGAAAAAATTTATCTATGTGTTTGTCATTTGTTATTATGTTTATATTATAGACAGAAATTATGAATAAATTATGAACATGGTGTGAAGTTATCGTTAATTCTTATAAAAAAATAAAAGGAGAAAAAGCGAAACTATAAAAAATGCACAAAAACGAAGGCGATGGATAGCAATTGCGGTTGAAAAGCTTTCGTGATATAATCATCGCAGGAGAAAAACAAGCGACGCGGAGCGGCATTTGTTTTTCTGCGATGGTCAACGAGCGAACGTCCGATGAAATCGGACAGGAAGCGCTGAAAGCGCGGTTTGCGAGTTTTATGACAATAGACGCAGCGCTGGCGCACAGCGTTCGCAGGAGAAAAACAAGCGACGAAAGAGAAAGGGGCCCCAGGGATGGATACTTTTATGGATAAATTTGCACAAAGGAAAAAAGCGCAGGGCATGATCGATGCCAATGCGGCTGCGGATGCTGCAAATATGGAAAAACTGAAACGTCAGGTAAATGAGTATGAACTGTTATTGCAGGAGATGCGTAAAGTCAATTTAAAGACTGCCGAAAATGCCGGGCAGATGAGCAAGGCGATTCAGGCAGGTATCGAGAAAATCGAAGCATTTCAGGCCGACAATGCGGCGCATGCCGGACAGGAAAAGAATCTGTCGGAAATCAAAGGACAGTTAGAGATACTTTTGGCGGAAGTTAAAATGCAGAATGAAACGCTTTCTGCGGACATAAAGAAGCAGGGTGAAACGCTTTCTGCGGACATAAAGAAGCAGAATGAAACGCTTTCAGTTGATATAAAGGAGCAGCAGGAAACGCTTTCGGGAGAGATGAAGGAGCAGTTGGAAGCTTTTCTGCCGGAACTGAAAAAGCAGGTGGGAGAAGCCTCGAAACAGTCGGAGGACTTTTTCCACAAAGAGAGTGTGAAGGTCTATCGTAACGTACAGGCTGCCATGACGGAAGAACTGAATAAACAGACGGAAGCTTTGACCGCATTGCAGAAAGAATCCGGTAAAAAACAGAAAGCCGTACTGCCGCTTACTGTCATCATTTTGTTGCTGCTTTTGGCGGATATTGCAGTTCATTTGTTAAATATTAAAATATTTTAGTGAGGCGGTTTCGATATGGCAAAACAAAATTTTAAACCGGGAAATATGCTTTATCCGCTTCCGGCCGTTCTGGTCAGCGTGGCGGATAAGAAAGGCAACAGCAATCTTCTGACAATCGCATGGACGGGCACGGTCTGTTCGGACCCGCCAATGGTGTCCATTTCCGTCAGGCCGGAGCGGTATTCGTATCATATGATAGAAGAGACGGGCGAGTTCGTTATCAACCTGACGACGGAAAAACTTGCCCGCGCTACCGACTACTGCGGTGTCAAAAGCGGCAAAGATGTGGATAAATGGAAAGAAATGAAGCTGCATAAAATACCGGGTGAAAAAGTAAAGGTTCCAATGGTGGAAGAAAGTCCCGTTAATCTGGAATGCAGAGTGACGGAGAAAAAGGAACTCGGCTCCCATCATATGTTCCTTGCAAAGGTCGTAGCGGTCCATGTGGATGAAAGCTACATGGATGAGACGGGCCGGTTTCATTTGAACGACGCAAAGCCGCTCGTTTATTCGCATGGAAGATATCTTTCGACCGGAAAAGAAATCGGCTTTTTCGGGTACAGTGTTCAACGTAAAAAGAATTAATCTGATTTTGGATGGAGCAGGCTGCCGCGGACAATGGCATCGGCTCCATATTTTTGCCGGATTGAGTCCAGCGCTTTTTCGAGCTGCGCTTCTTTTGCTGCCGATAAATGTGGCTTACTGCTGTTTTTTGTTTCCTGTATGGCGGGAAGGTCAAACAGGCTGAGCTGCACGGGTTCCTGCGCGGAGAAAAGTCTTGAAGAGCGGATGCCGAGCAGCCGGATGGGGGTACCGTCCCAGAGTTCGTCGAACAGGGCGCAGGCAGTCCGGTAAATCGTATCACTGCCGGCGGTCGGGCTCTGCAGTGTCGTCTGATGGGAAACTTTTTTAAAAGTATTGTATTTGATTTCTACACTGATCATTTCGGCGGTCTGTTCCGCCCTGCGCAGTCTGCGGGCGACGGATTCGGACAGCTCCAGAAGAAAGTGGAAAGCTTCTTCTCTGGTGGCAGCGTCTTTTTCAAGTGTGATGGAATTGCCGATTCCTTTGGCTTCTGCGGCTTCTGTTTCTACGACGGAATCATCGATGCCGTTGGCATATTCCCAGAGCGTTTTCCCGTGGCTTTTCAAATGAGCCGTCACAATAGATAAATCGCTTTTCGCCAGATCTCCTATCGTCATGATTTCCAGTTTATGAAGCGTTTCGACGCTGGAGCGGCCGCATAAAAAGAGGGAAGAGACCGGAAGCGGCCACATTTTTTCCTGAATCTCATAAGAAAAGAGCGTGTGTGTTAAATCCGGTTTTTTAAAGTCAGAGGCCATCTTGGCGAGCACTTTGCGGTCGGAGATGCCGATATTGACCGTAAAGCCGAGCTGTTCCCGTATCTGGGTGCGGATGTGCCCGGCGGCAGCTGTCGGGGAAGAAAAAAGTTCCTGAATCGGGTTATAATCCATATAGCATTCATCGATGCTGACCTGCTCCAGGTCGGGGCAGATATCGGAAAGAAGCCGCATCATTTCGTCACTTCTTTTGCTATATAATTTATGGTCCGGGGACTCTATGTGCAGGCCAGGACATTTGCGCATGGCGTTGACGATTGGCTCTCCGGTCACGATGCCAAAAGCTTTCGCAGGAATGGATTTGGCGAGCACAACGCCGTGCCGCTTTGCCATATCGCCGCCGATGATGGCAGGAATGGTGCGAAGGTCGATAGCAGAGCCGTGCTGCATCATATCCAGCGCGCTCCAGCTCAGATAAGCAGAATTGACATCAATATGAAAAATGATCTGCGCCATGCCAGGGTCCCCTTTCTTTCAATCTGCGAACTTTGGGCCGGCGCTGAAAGCGTCTTGGCGCCAATATTCGCAAGACGAATAAATTCGTCTATGAAAAATCTTTGATTTTTCAATCTATTTTACCACGGAACAGCAGGAAAAAGGAATGGAATATCTATTTACTTTTCAGGGAAATACTGCTAGAATATTAAATGTTACGAATTTGTTACATGATTGACGCCAGAACATTTTAGGCGCCGCCCTGATTCGCAGACGGATAAAAAAGAGGGATTCTTATGAAATTTATCAGCAGACATTATAAAAAGATGAAAATTGCATATATTAAAGGTGCAGCATTTGCAGCGACGATCGCAGCTTTTGCCCTGCCTCATTATCAGAAGCTGGAAAGTACGGGAGACAATATTTTTATTGTCAGTCTGAATGGGGAGGAAGTGGGCGTTGTCGGAGACCTGGACAGGATCGATAACTGCCTGATCGCCGCCAGAAGACAGATTGCCGGTGACAGCGACGAAATGGTGCTGGCAGATGGCGATATTACTTATGAGGGACAAGAGGTACTTTGGGGAGAAATTGATGACGAGAGTGTCATAATTGACAATATGACAACTGTTCTGCGCGGAAGCGTGAAGGAGACGCTGAACAGGTCTTATACGGTGAAGATCAACGAATATACGGTCAATCTTTCCAGTACCGAGGAAGTGCTGGCATTATTGCAGGCATCTCTTGGGAAATACGATACGGAAAAGGAATATTATGTGGATCTTGTCATGGACCCTGCGCGGGAACTGAATGTGCTCACAACCGCTATTTATGAAAAAGAAGAAGCGGTGGAAGAAGAAAAAGCCATGATCGTGAGCGCCGGTATCGATGCGGAACTCGATGGTATTTTTGCATCCGTTGAGCCGGAGAAAGAAAAAGATTTTTCCGATTATGAACTGGGTCTTCAGACCATTCGTTTCGGTGATACGGTGGAGGTCGTGGAAGCTTATCTGCAGGATTATGAGATCACCTCTTTGCAGGATGCGATAGAGGAAGTGACAAAAGACCAGGAAAAGGAGCAGATTTATGAGGTAGTATCCGGAGACACGCTTTCCCAGATCGCGGAACGGAACGAACTTACCCTGGAAGCGCTGATTGCCATGAATGATACGATTGAGAATGAAAATTCGACCATTCGTGTCGGGGACGAACTGATCATAACCGTTCCGGAGCCGGAGCTTTCCGTGGAGCGTACGGAAGAGGTTTATTACGAGGAAGATTACGAGGCAGAAATTATTTATGTGGATAACGATGACTGGTATACGACACAGACGAAAACGCTTCAGGAGCCGTCTGCGGGACACAGAATCGTCGTGGCAGATGTATCTTACCGTAATCAGGAAGAAGTCAGCAGGGAAATCCTGAAAGAAGAGATTACTTATGAGGCGGTGCCGAAGATCGTAGAGCGTGGAACAAAGATTCCGCCAACTTATATCAAGCCGATTTCGGGCGGCAGAATGTCATCGGGCTTCGGCCGGAGAAATGCACCGACGAGAGGCGCTAGCACCTATCACAAAGGGATTGACTGGGCAACGCCGACTGGTACGGCGGTTATGGCATCTTCGGCCGGAACGGTCGTCAAAGCGGGCTGGGGAAGCGGCTACGGCTATGTGGTCTATATCAATCACGCGGATGGCAGACAGACAAGATACGGCCACCTGAGCAAAGTATTGGTAACGACAGGCCAGACGGTCTCCCAGGGCCAGAAAATTGCTCTGAGCGGAAATACCGGCGTCAGCACCGGGCCTCATGTGCACTTTGAAATTCTGATCAATGGTACGCAGGTCAATCCGCTGAATTATTTGAATTAAATGTAAGGGCATGGCAGAGGAAAGTTCCTTTGTCGGCACGCTTTCGCACCATGGCGCGAATCTGTGGTGCGAAGAAGGTACGCAAAGCGGACCGTAGAAATTCTTAGTCTGCGTTCTCGGCAGACTTAGAATTTCTCTTCGCACTTTACAAATGTGAAAAATATGGTATACTGTATTGTAATTGCTTAAGACAAACAGGATGCCCCACAGGGCTCCTTTCTATATGACAGATAAATGAAAAACAGGTTGAAAATAAAATAATATTTGCATTTGCGATTGAATGATGCAGGGGACTATATATGGAACAATATGCGATTAAAGGTGGGAATCCGTTAGTCGGAGAGGTGGAGATTGGCGGTGCGAAAAATGCTGCGCTGGCGATTCTGGCCGCTGCTGTAATGACGGATGAGACTGTTTTGATAGAAAATGTACCGGATGTAAGAGATACCAATGTATTATTGCAGGCGATGGAAAGCATCGGCGTTATTGTAACGAAACTGGACAGGCACACTGTCAAAGTCAATGCATCTCAGGTTCACGACCTGGTGATTGAGGATGATTATATCAAAAAAATCAGAGCGTCCTATTATCTGATCGGTGCGCTTCTCGGGAAATATAAGAAGGCAGAAGTTGCACTGCCCGGCGGGTGCAATATCGGGCTTCGGCCAATTGACCAGCATATAAAAGGTTTTCGTGCGCTTGGGGCTAATGTCAGGATTGAACACGGACTGATTATTACGGAAACGGAGAAATTAGTAGGAAATCATATTTATATGGATGTTGTAACAGTCGGTGCGACTATTAATGTGATGATGGCATCTGTTATGGCTGAGGGGCAGACGATTATCGAGAATGCGGCCAAAGAGCCTCATGTCGTAGACCTGGCCAATTTCCTGAACAGCATGGGAGCAAGTATTAAAGGCGCGGGCACGGATGTGATTAAGATCAAAGGCGTATCCAGACTACATGGGACGGAATATACGATTATTCCGGATCAAATTGAAGCGGGCACTTTTATGTTCGCCGCAGCGGTAACGAAAGGCGATGTTACGGTAAAGAATGTCATACCAAAGCATTTGGAATCCATCAGCGCGAAGCTTCTGGAAATCGGATGTGAACTGGAAGAATCTGATGATGCCGTCAGAGTCGTTGCATCCAAACCGCTTGGACATACGCATGTAAAGACACTGCCTTATCCGGGATTCCCGACAGACATGCAGCCGCAGATTACGGTCGCGCTTGGACTCTCCGGCGGGACAAGCATTGTGACGGAAAGCATTTTTGAAAATCGTTTTAAATATGTCGATGAGCTTACCAGAATGGGAGCCAATATCAAAGTAGAGAGCAATACCGCAATTATCGATGGGGTCGAGAAATATACCGGAGCAAGTATTTCCGCGCCTGACCTGCGGGCGGGAGCTGCGCTCGTTATCGCAGCGCTGGCGGCCGAAGGAACGACGACTATCGATGATATTCAGTATATTGAACGGGGCTATGAAGATTTCGATCTTAAACTGCAGTCATTAGGCGCACAGATTGAGAAGATCAGTTCGGAGAGAGATTTCCAGAAATTTAAATTAAAAGTTGTTTAATTGCTATTGACAGTATCATACAATAGGTGTATGTTATCATATAGATATGGATATCATATAAATATGAAAATTTAATATTGTGTGTTCTCTTATTCAGAGTGGTGGAGATACAGAGGATCGATGAAACCACAGCAACCCCGGTATGGAAGGTGCTAACCTGAGCGAACAAACTGCCTTATGGCAGCTCGAACAATAAGAGGATTTGATTATCGACTGTCAGGTCCGCTTATTTCAGATAAGCGGATTTTTTTGTACAGACAAAAGTAAAAAGAAAAAGGAGAAGAAAGATGGAAAAAAGATTATTTACTTCCGAATCAGTAACCGAAGGCCATCCTGACAAAGTGTGCGATGCGATTTCCGACGCCATTCTGGATGCCTGCATGGAAAAAGACCCGATGAGCCGTGTTGCATGCGAGACAGCGACCTGTACAGGCTTTGTTCTGGTAACAGGAGAGATTACCACAAACGCTTATGTGGATATTCAGAAAATCGTGCGCGATACTGTAAAAGAAATCGGCTACACGAAGTCAGAGTATGGATTTGACGGAAACACCTGCGCCGTTATGGTAGCAATCGACGAACAGTCAGCGGATATCGCGATGGGCGTTGACAAAGCGCTGGAAGCAAAACGTCAGGAAATGTCCGAAGAAGAAATTGAAGCGACAGGCGCTGGCGATCAGGGTATGATGTTCGGTTATGCGACAAATGAAACCGAAGAATATATGCCTTATCCGATTTCCCTTGCGCACAAGCTGGCATTGCAGCTGACCAAGGTTCGAAAAGACGGTACGCTGGGCTATTTAAGACCGGACGGCAAGAGCCAGGTATCCGTAGAATATGATGAGAACGGTAAGCCGGTAAGATTGGAGGCAGTCGTTTTATCAACACAGCATGATGCTGATGTGACACAGGAGCAGATTCATGAAGATATCAAAAAATATGTTTTCGATCCCGTGCTTCCGGCAGAACTGATCGATGCCGATACGAAGTTCTTCATCAATCCGACAGGCCGTTTTGTAATCGGTGGTCCTCACGGCGACGCAGGTCTTACAGGCCGTAAGATTATCGTAGATACATATGGCGGCTATGCGCGTCACGGCGGCGGTGCATTCTCAGGAAAAGACTGCACAAAGGTTGACCGTTCTGCGGCATATGCTGCACGTTACGTTGCAAAGAATATCGTGGCAGCAGGCCTTGCAGAGAAATGTGAGATTCAGCTGTCTTATGCGATCGGTGTAGCGCATCCGACTTCCATTATGGTAGATACCTTCGGCACCGGAAAAGTATCCGACGAAAAGCTTGTGGAAATTGTCCGCGAGCAGTTCGACCTTCGTCCGGCGGGTATCATCAAAATGCTCGACTTACGCCGCCCGATTTACAAGCAGACTGCAGCTTACGGACATTTTGGACGTAACGATCTGAATCTGCCTTGGGAGAAACTCGACAAGGTGGATGTTCTGAAGAAATACCTTTAATGATATTTAAAGCGGTTCGGAGAAAATTGTCTCTGAGCTGCTTTTTTTGTGCAAGGATAGAGAGGTAAAATTTAAAAATAAGCCTTATAATGATAAAGACAAATTTTTGTCTATAAAGCACAATATGAGGTATGGATACCCATTGCAAAGAAAAAGGAGTAACGGAGGAACTTATGGACGAGAAATTTAATATGTTTCTGGAAACGGTTGATGAGCGTTTCTACAGCTTTGCAAGCCAAATCAACGAGTATCTGACAGAGAGCGGCTGCAAGTGTGATATAAAACTGCAAAAAAGCGGATATGCTGTGTCCTATGTGTTGAATAGCAGCAAAAAGACTTTAGCAACATTTGTATCCCGAAAAACGGGAATGAAACTCCGCATTTACCCCGAACATATACAAGAATACCAGAGCTTTCTTGATACACTGCCCGAAAAGGTAAAAAAGGAAATCAAGAAAGCGTCCGTCTGCAAACGACTTATCAATCCCGATGACTGTAATCCGAAATGTGTAATGGGATATACCTTTGTATTGGATGGTGAGCAGTATCAGAAATGCCGCTATATGGCGTTCCAGCCTGCATTGAGTGAGGAAAACAATCCATACATAAAGCAGTTTTTAGAGAAAGAATTGCGGGCAGGTGCAGCGTTATAAAACTTTCTTTGCGAGCATTGGGATGTGATGGAGACGATTGCGGACAAAAATCATATTTCAGGCTGGTTTAGTAGAGGCTAAATCAGCCTGAAAACATTATATGATATGAATATTTACGATAACACTATCTTAAAGCCCATAAATTTCTGTATATTTCGTCTTAAAATATCGGATCAATGGCTCGGCAGATACTTCTTTACCGCATACCGCAGCAATCACTTCCTTTGGTTTCCGTGTGCTGCCATACCAGTGAATCTTCTGATTCAGCCATTTGGTAATTTCATCGATTTTTCCGTTCCGAAGCAGTTCATCTGCATCGCCGAGATCTTCCTGAAGCGCATCGAGCAGCATTCCGTCATAAATACTTCCCAGAAGATAAGATGGAAAATACCCGAAAGAGCCATCTGACCAGTGCATGTCCTGCAAGATACCTTCAGCGCTGTTGGGCGGCGTGATCTGCAGGTATTCCTGCATCTTCCGGTTCCAGAGCGCCGGGAGCTCATCGACCGGAACTCGGTCTCTGAAAATTGCCTTTTCCATCTCATAGCGCAGGATAATGTGGAAACAGTAGGTCACTTCATCTGCATTTACGCGGATAAAACTATTTTTTACATGGTTGATCTCCTGGTAGAAATCTTCCAGCGGAATTTCCTGAAAAGGTGGCAGCAATTCGCCCAGCTTATCGTAAATGGGAATCCAGAAATTCTTATTTCTGCCCAGAATGTTCTCATAAAACCGGGACTGGCTCTCATGAAGGCCCATATAGCGGCAGCTTCCGGCAACCGTGTTATCATATTCCGGGTTGATGTTCTGCTCGAAAATACCGTGTCCACCCTCGTGAATGGCGGAGAAAATGGAACTTAAAGGATCGTGTTCGTAATAATGATTTGTTACCCGCACATCTTTGGAAGAAAAATTCAGGGTAAAAGGATGCTCCGTCTCCCCAACGCTTCCGGCGTCTTTCCGAAAACCGATATAATCAAGCAGCATATCCTGTACTTTCTTCTGTCCGTTCGGATCAAAATACCCGCTAAAAGCCGGATTTTCCGGTTTCTGCTTTTCGAGAATCGCTTTTACCAGAGGAATCAGTTCCCTTTTCAGGTCTTCGAACAGTGTGTCTATCGTGGCAGAATCCATATCTTCCTCGTACTGGTCAAGAAGTGCGTCGTAAACTTCCTTTCCGGGGTCGGTGTAACCGGTCATTTCTCTGGTCAGTTCGATGATTTTCTGAAGATGGGGAGCGAACAGGCTAAAGTCTGACTTGTCCTTTACTTCTTCCCAAACGATACCGGCCTGTGCCTGGGTCTGCACGAAAGTATTGTAAAGCTCTGCCGGAATCCTTTTGTTTCGGTCGTAATCTTTCTTCATATATTTAACGATATATTGCCAGGTATCCGTAAGTTCTTCAAATTCCGCCGGCTCTGCCAGTCCGGCCAGCATCTCGCCGAGCCGCTCGGAAGTGGACATGGCGAAATGTTCTGACGAAAAATGGGTCAGAGCGTCCACATGTCCGGCCTGCCCCAATTTCGGCGTGACTGTTTTCATATCCCAGTACAGCAGCGTGATCACATGTTCGTATTGGTTCATTTTGTTCAGATAATCCTGAAACTCTTCAAATAGTTTGCTCATGTTCTTGTCCTTTCCTATCATTCTGTTCTTGTTGGATGTTTCATGCTTTTAATGTAATTATTATAACGAATCGGCAAAGCGGTGTAAAGTTATCATCAGGCATTACTTCTACCGGATATAGAACGGATATAGGGCCTTTTGGAATTAAAGAGGATTTGTCGAAAGACATATCCTTTTTGGGCAGAATATTGTATAATAGACCCAAACCTTATAGGCTTGGGTTACAGGAATTACTTCGTAATTCCTGCAGGTGTGCTGATGAGTGGGAAAAGAACTTGAACTGATGAACAGTAGTCTGCAGAAGCTGATGGAATACGCGCTGCAGGGCGGACTGGACTGACCGGCTTTTGGCAGAACGAATGAGATGCAATCTAATATGATTTAATGAATAGACGAGAGGTTTCTATAATGGCTTTCACACATTTACACGTCCATACGGAATACAGCCTTCTGGACGGCTCGAACAAAATCAAAGAGTATGTTAAGCGGGTCAAAGAACTCGGCATGGACAGTGCGGCGATTACGGACCACGGTGTCATGTACGGTGTTATCGACTTTTATAAGGCGGCCAAAGAAGCGGGCATTAAACCGATTTTAGGCTGTGAAGTCTATGTCGCGCCAAATTCCCGTTTCGATAAGGAACTGGTCGGCGGAGAGGACAGATACTATCATCTCGTTCTTTTGGCAGAAAATAATGTCGGTTATGAAAACCTGACGAAAATCGTCAGCCGCGGCCATACGGAGGGGTATTATTACAGGCCCCGTGTGGACATGGAAGTGCTGCGGGAATTTCATGAGGGTATCATCGCGCTTTCCGCCTGTCTGGCGGGCGAGGTGCAGCGTTATATTCAGAAAGGGATGCTGGAGGAAGCAAAGAAGTCTGCCCGAAAATATGAGGACTGCTTCGGCAAGGGGAACTTTTTCCTGGAACTGCAGGACCATGGTATTCCGGCGCAGAAAACGGTCAATACGGCGCTGCTCAATATGAGCCGGGAACTGGATATTCCGTTAGTAGCGACCAATGATGTTCATTATACCTATGCAGCGGATGAAAAGTCCCACGACATCCTGCTTTGTCTACAGACAGGAAAAAAACTGGCGGATGAGGACAGGCTGCGTTATGAGGGCGGACAGTATTATGTGAAGAGCGAAGAAGAGATGAAAGGGCTTTTTCCGTACGCATGGGAAGCGGTGGAGAATACACAGCGGATTGCAGACCGGTGTAATGTGGAAATCGAGTTTGGCGTCTATAAAGTGCCTCATTATGAAGTGCCGGAAGGCCATGATTCATGGAGTTATCTGAATAAGCTGTGTACGGAAGGGCTTGCAAAACGGTATCCGGAGGATGACGGAACGCTGCGGGAGCGGATGGATTACGAACTGGATATCATTCATACGATGGGTTTCGTGGATTATTTTCTCATCGTATGGGATTATATTAATTATTGCAGGGAAAACGGTATCGCGGTGGGGCCCGGGCGTGGTTCGGCGGCCGGAAGCATTGTTTCCTACTGCCTGCGGATCACGGATATCGACCCGATCAAATACAGCCTTCTGTTCGAACGTTTTTTGAATCCGGAGCGTGTTTCCATGCCGGATATCGACGTGGATTTCTGTTTCGAGCGCAGACAGGAAGTCATCGACTATGTGGGCAGAAAATACGGTTCGGATAAAGTGGTGCAGATCGTGACCTTCGGTACGATGGCGGCGAAAGCTGTTATCCGCGATGTGGGGCGCGTCATGGACCTGCCCTATGCGTATGTGGATTCGATTGCCAAGATGGTGCCGAAAGAATTGAATATCACCATCGACAAAGCGCTGGAAATGAATCCCGAATTTAAGAAATTATATATGGAAGAGGAACAGGTTCATGAACTGGTCGATATGTCAAGGCGTCTGGAAGGACTGCCCCGGCATACTTCTACTCATGCGGCGGGCGTGGTCATCTGTCCTGCGGCGGCGGAAAATTATGTGCCCTTATCGAGGGGCGCGGACGGTTCCATCAATACGCAGTTCACAATGACGACGATTGAAGAGCTGGGTCTTTTGAAAATGGATTTCCTCGGCCTGCGTACCCTGACTGTCATTCAGAATGCCGCTTCTATGGTAGAAAAAAACAAGGGTATTCATATTGATATCGACAACATCGACTATAATGACCCCGCGGTGCTCGCATCGATCGGAACCGGACGGACGGACGGCGTGTTCCAGCTTGAAAGCGGCGGGATGAAGAACTTTATGAAGGAATTGAAACCCCAGAGTCTGGAAGATGTCATTGCGGGTATTTCCCTGTATCGTCCGGGCCCGATGGATTTCATTCCCAAATACATCAAGGGAAAGAACAACCCGGATTCCATTACCTATGACTGCCCGCAGCTGGAGCCGATTCTGGAGCCGACCTATGGCTGTATCGTCTATCAGGAACAGGTCATGCAGATCGTGCGGGAACTGGGCGGCTATACGATGGGGCGAAGCGACTTGGTGCGGCGTGCCATGAGTAAAAAGAAGCAGTATGTCATGGAACAGGAGCGGAAGAACTTTACCTACGGAAATGAGGAGGAAGGCGTGCCGGGGTGTGTGGCGAACGGCATCAGCGCGCAGGTAGCGGATCATATTTATGATACAATGATGGATTTTGCCAAGTATGCTTTTAACAAGTCCCATGCGGCATGTTATGCGGTCGTTGCTTACCAGACGGCTTATTTGAAATATTATTATCCGATCGAGTTCATGGCGGCACTGCTCACCTCGGTCATCGATAATTCCGGCAAAGTTTCGGAATATATCATGGTGTGCCGGAGCATGGGCATCGAAATTCTGCCGCCGGATATCAACGAAGGGGAGATCGGCTTTTCCGTATCGGGCAATTCCATCCGGTATGCGCTGACGGCGATCAAAAGCGTGGGAAGACCGGTCATCGAGATGGTCGTGGAGGAGCGGAAACAAAGGGGGCCTTATACGAACCTGAAAGATTTTATTTCCCGGTTGGCCGACAAGGAAGTGAACAAGCGCGCCATCGAGAATTTCATCAAAGCCGGCGCGATGGACAGCCTGGGAGGCACAAGAAAGCAGTTCATGAGCGTTTATGTGCAGATTCTGGAGAGCATCCATCAGGATAAAAAGAACAATATGGCGGGGCAGATTTCCCTTTTCGATATTGTGGATGAGTCGGAAAAAGAAAACTATGAGATCAAACTGCCCGATGTGGGCGAATATTCCAAGGAGATGAGACTGAGCTTTGAAAAAGAAGTGCTCGGCATCTATATCAGCGGTCATCCGCTGGAGGAATATCAGGAAATCTGGCAGAAAAATATCACCAACAAGACATCGGACTTTTTGCTGGATGAAGAAACTGACACAACTGTCGTAAAAGACGGGCAGTCCGTCGTGATCGGCGGCATCATTTCGGATAAGAGGCTGAAATATACGAAGAACGAAAAGGTCATGTCCTTTTTGCTGATTGAGGATTTGCTCGGTACTGCGGAAGTCATTGTTTTTCCGAGAGATTATGAAAAATATTCGGATAAACTGATCGAAGATAAAAAAGTGTTTATCAAAGGCCGGGTCTCCGTGGAGGATGAAAAGGACGCAAAGCTGATCTGCGAAAAAATCACGACTTTTGAAGAGATGCCTAAAAAGCTGTGGATTAAATTCCCGAACAAGGAAACGTTCGAGGAAAAAGAGGCGGAGCTGATGGCATCGCTGCGGGATTCGGAAGGAGTTGACAGTGTTGTCATTTATATCGAAAGTCCGAAAGCAATGAAGACGCTGCCGCCGAACCAGAATGTGAATGCGGACAGCGGACTGATCGACAGGCTGGAATCTCTTTACGGAAAAGAAAATATCAGAGTCGTTTAAAAAAGATTGAAAACCATTTTTAATTGGGGTAAAATGGAAACGGTCAATACTTCGTGTATTCAGTGAGGAATCGTCTAAGAGGCGTATTGGAGGTATGAACATGGCAAAGGAGATTAAAACGATAGGGGTTTTAACGAGCGGGGGTGATGCACCGGGTATGAATGCCGCAATCCGTGCGGTGGTCAGAAAGGCGCTTGCAAACGGCGTTAAGGTAAAAGGTATTAAAAAGGGCTATCAGGGCCTGATGAACGAAGAAATCATGGATTTGGAGAAATGGTATGTTTCCGATACCATCCAGCGAGGCGGCACCATTCTCGGAACGGCCCGCTGCTCCGAGATGCGTACGGAAGAGGGACAGAAGCGGGCGGTCGAGGTCTGCAGGAAATTTAGAATCGACGGGCTGGTCGTTATCGGCGGCGACGGTTCTTACCGCGGCGCACAGGCGCTTTCCAGACTCGGTATCAATACCATCGGTCTGCCGGGAACAATAGATTTGGACATCGCCTGTACGGAATATACCATCGGTTTTGATACGGCGATCAATACCGCGATGCAGGCGATCGACAAGGTGCGTGATACATCCTCATCCCATGAGCGGTGCAGTATCATTGAAGTTATGGGAAGGAATGCCGGATACATCGCTCTGTGGTGCGGTATCGCCAACGGTGCGGAAGATATTCTCATACCGGAGAAATACGATTATAACGAACAGCAGATTATCAATAACATCATTGCGAACAGAAAACGCGGTAAGACCCATCATATTATTATCAATGCGGAAGGCATCGGCCATTCTACTTCAATGGCGCGCCGTATCGAAGCGGCTACCGGCATCGAGACGAGAGCGACGATTCTCGGCTACATGCAGCGTGGTGGTTCACCGACCTGTAAAGACCGCTACTATGCTTCCATCATGGGTGCATACGCGGCAGACATCCTGTGCGAGGGCAAGACCAACAGAGTAGTCGGCTACCAGCATGGAGAGTTTTTGGATTTCGATATCGAGGAAGCACTGAATATGAAAAAGGATATTCCGGAATATGTATTCGAGGTCAGCAAGATTCTTTCTTTATAAAAATTTCGTTCCCCATATGCAGAGGATGCCATATGGGGAAGTTTTTTGCGCGGCGGTGTGGATATGCTCGGAAGTCCGCTCATCCCAACGGGTCAGGGCCCGGGAGCAGGCGAACGAAAAAGTTTCCTCTGCGCGCACGCTTTCGCTCCACTAAAAGGTGTAACGGTACTAAGGATTTTGGTACACAAGTGTCCCAAAATCCAAGTGCCGACACCTTTTACAGGGCCGCGCAGAGGAAATCTTTTTCGTCCGCCTGCTCCCGGCCCCTGACCCGTTGGGATGGACGGACTTCCGAGGCGATTATCTAACTATTTAATAAATTAGACAATTGCGAAACGCATGATTCCAAGACAGCAGTTGTGCAGAATAGACAAATCGCAAGCAGGGTGCTATGTCGTCGCCGGTGTTTAGACGCCGTATTTTGGCGTCTTATGCACCGTTGCGAACGACAGCGCAGCGAAAGCGTGCCCTGCGGTGATTGTCTATTTTGTACAACGGGAGCCTTCGAACACATCGTTTTGCAATTACCTATTTTATAAATAAATATAAGGAGAAGAACACCATGATAACGAGTTATTCCAACAAAGGCATCAAAGAGGTCATACAGCTCGTGCAGAAAGCAAAAGAGCGGAAAGAGAAAAAACTTTTTGTCGTGGAAGGCATAAAAATGTTTCTGGAGGCGCCGGAGGACAGGATTGAGAGAGTTTATGCGGCGGAAAGCTTTGCGCGGCAGATGCCTGCGGCATGTCAGGAGAAACTTGCAGGGCTGGCCGGGTGTTATGAGCTTGTGGCTGACGATGTTTTCCGGAAAATGTCGGATACGAAGACGCCGCAGGGTATCCTGTGCGTGGTCAGGCAGTTTTCCTACGAACCGGAAGATATGCTTGAGACAGCAAATCCTTTGTTCGTCCTGTTAGAGGACATACAGGATCCGGGGAACCTCGGCACGATCTTCCGGGCCGGAGAGGGAGCCGGGGTGACGGGCATTTTCATGAGCAGTAACAGCGTGGACATTTATAACCCGAAAACGATCCGCGCTACGATGGGCTCTGTTTACCGGATGCCGTTTCTTTATACGGAACAGCTGACGGAAGTCATCAGAAAATTACAGGAAAAAGAGATTGCTGTCCATGCGGCGCATCTGCGGGGAGCGGTAATCTATGACACCTGTGATTATATGCGTGGAACGGCGTTTCTGATCGGTAATGAGGCAAACGGACTGCGGGATGAAACGGCGGATGCGGCGGATGCGTCCGTCAAGATTCCGATGGCCGGAAAAGTGGAATCGCTCAATGCGGCGGTGGCAGCTTCGATTTTGTTATATGAGGCGGCCAGACAACGGCGAGCATAAAAAGAACTTCTAAAGACGTTTCATCAGAGGATGAAACGCCAAGAAGTTCTAACGGCTTGTATACAAGCCTTTTTTATGCGACAGAATCGCCCTGGAGCGATTCTGTCTGGATGAAATACGAACTGTGCGTGTATTAGGTATATTAGGAATTAAATGTATTAGAAGGATAAGAAAGGAAGGACAGCGGAATGAAAATCGGATTTATTGGCTTGGGGAACATGGCGAGGGCGATGATCGGGGGGATGCTTCAGAAAGAGATGGTGAAGCCGGAAGAAATCATCGGAACCGCTAAAACCCGGGCGACACGGGAAAAAATGGCGGCGGAATACGGGATTGTGACGATGGAAAAAAATGCGGATGTGGCGGCACAGGCAGATGTGCTGGTGCTTGCGGTCAAACCGCAGTTTTTTGAAGAAGTCATTCATGAGATAAAAGATGTGACAAGGCCGGAAACACTGATTATCAGTATTGCGGCAGGCAAAAGCATTCAGTGGATTGAAGATGCTTTTGCCAGACCGGTCAAACTGGTGCGCTGTATGCCCAATACGCCCGCGCTTGTCGGCGAGGGATGTACGGGAGTGTGCGTGAATGCGAAGGTGTCCGAGGAAGAAAAGAACAGCAGCATTAAGCTGATGGAGAGTTTTGGAAAGGCGAGCCTTGTACCGGAAAACCTGATCGATGCGGTAGGGGCGGTTTCCGGCAGTTCCCCGGCCTATGTATTTATGTTCATCGAGGCGATGGCGGATGCCGGCGTTGCGGCGGGGATGCCGCGTGCGCAGGCCTGCGAGTTTGCGGCACAGGCCGTATACGGAAGCGCCAAGCTTGTACTGGAGAGCGGTAAACACCCTGGAGAACTGAAAGACATGGTATGTTCGCCAGGGGGTACGACCATTCAGGGCGTGCGCGTACTGGAGGAGAAAGGAATGCGCGGGGCGGTCATGGATGCGTTGGCCGCATGTGTCGAAAAATCTAAGAAGCTGTAACAATTTTGTGCTTATTTTCGCTTATAAAGTAAAGAAAATCTGTGAAAACTTGACAAAGGGTAGATGTTTTGCTAGAATTAACCAAAACAAATACTTAATAATTTTGTAATAATTGTAACAAAACAGAAAAAAGCGGAGGTAAGCATTCATGTTAAAAGGCAGAGGCGTATTCTTCATGCTGGCCGGCTGGCTCATCAGCCTGGTCATGCTTGGCGGAATAAAGATAGAAGCAGCCGCAGCCAATACAAAGGATTATTTGGATTCTTTGAACGTGGGTATTTCCAATGTTATTGACCCAAGCGGCGGTGGAAATGAAGAAGCAATAGAAGAACTGGCGCAGATTGTAGAAGAAGCGGAAAAAGAGAAATCCGATCTGGTCATGGCAGACGTGCAGGTCGCATTGAATGTACGCGCGGAGGCATCGGAAGATTCGGAGAAGGTAGGCCTTCTTTATAAGGACTGCGGCGGAAAAATTTTAGAGAGAAGAGATGGCTGGACCAAACTGGAGTCCGGCGATCTGATCGGCTGGGCGAGCGACGAATATCTTCTATTTGATGAAGAGGCGGAAGCGCTGGCGGGCGAAGTGGGCAATCTGATCATTGTAAATGAGACAGAAACGCTGCGCGTGCGTCAGGAGCCGAATACAGAAGCGGAAGTTCTGGGACTTCTGGCACAGAATGATGCGCTGAATGTGGTGGAAGTCATGGACGATGAGTGGATCAAAGTAGATTTCTACCATGATGATGCCTATGTTCTGGCGGAATACGTTGATGTGGATTTCCTGATTGATGAGGGAGAAACAATGGACGTGATCAGAAAGCGGGAAGAGGAGGCCGAAGAGGCCAAAAAGAAAGCGACGCAGGATGCCAATAAGGCAGTCATTGCCGATGCTGATGATATCAAACTTCTTGCGGCATTGATTTATTGTGAGGCGGGTTCGGAGTCCTATCAGGGCCAGCTGGCGGTCGGCGCGGTCGTTATAAACAGAGTCAATAGCGGCGCATATCCGAATACGATTTCGGGTGTTATTTATGCGTCCGGACAGTTTACGCCGGCGATGAACGGTAAAGTTGCCAGAATCTATAATACCGATATTCCGTCAAGCTGCTATACGGCGGCACAGGAAGCGATGGCGGGCGTGTCTAATGTAGGCGGAGCGACCCACTTCCGAAGAGCGGGAAATCATGACGGGATTCTGATCGATAATCAGGTTTTCTGGTAGAGGGAATAAAGATTTATTACATTTTATAATTTTGTAGATCGTTCGTGCCGGCTGTGCCGGCACGATTTGTAATGTTGGAAAGAACAGGAAAATCATACAATTCATAGAAAGCTGTCAGAAAACCTTGTTTCTGTCTGAATAATATAGTAATATAGATAGGAAAGGGGTGAAAGGTGATGGCGATGATGGATGTAAATATGACAGTAGTGTGGCTCATTCTTCTTGTAATACTGGTAGTCATTGAGTTGATCACGATGGGACTGACGACGATATGGTTCGCCGGCGGTGCATTAGCGGCAGCTTTGATCTCCATACCGGGAACACCGCTCGCTTTGCAGATTTTGGTTTTTCTGATCGTATCGGCGGTTCTTCTGTATTTTACAAGACCGGTTGCTGTCAAATACTTTAACAGAGATAGAATCAGAACCAATGTAGAAAGCATGGTCGGAAGACAGGCGATCGTTATCAGCGAGATTAACAATCTGGAAGGTATCGGACAGGTGAATACGGGCGGTATGGAATGGTCCGCGAGGAGCAGCTACCACAACGTGATACTGCCGGTAGGAGCCGTTGTTACAGTGCTCGGTGTCGATGGCGTGAAACTGATCGTAGAAGAAAGAAAAGAGGTATAATGATTATGGGAGCATTTCTTACTTTTATTGTTGTGGTTTTTATTATAGTGATTGCGCTTTTTGCATCCTGTATCAAAATCGTGCCGCAGGCATATGCCTATGTCGTGGAACGTCTCGGCGCTTATCAGCAGACATGGCCGGTAGGTATCCACTTTAAAATGCCTTTTGTTGACAGGGTAGCCAAAAGAGTCGTTTTGAAAGAGCAGGTCGTAGACTTTGCACCGCAGCCCGTTATTACGAAAGATAACGTAACGATGAGAATCGATACGGTCGTATTTTATCAGATAACGGATCCCAAGCTGTTTGCATACGGTGTGGAAAATCCGATCATGGCGATTGAAAACCTGACAGCCACAACTTTGAGAAATATTATCGGTGAAATGGAACTCGACCAGACGCTGACATCCAGAGAGGTCATCAATACGAAAATGAGAGCTTCTCTCGATATCGCAACAGACCCATGGGGCATTAAGGTAAACAGAGTCGAGTTAAAGAATATCATTCCGCCCGCAGCGATTCAGGATGCGATGGAGAAACAGATGAAGGCAGAGCGTGAACGCCGTGAAGCAATCCTTCGTGCGGAAGGTGAGAAGAAGTCTACGGTCCTCGTTGCGGAAGGTAAGAAGGAATCCGCGATTCTGGAAGCAGAGGCAGAGAAGCAGTCCGCAATCCTGCGCGCAGAAGCACAGAAAGAAAAGATGATCCGCGAGGCGGAAGGTGAGGCAGCAGCAATTCTGAAAGTACAGCAGGCTACCGCAGATGGTATCCGCATGATTCGCGAAGCTGGCGCAGACGAGTCAGTTCTGCGGATCAAGAGTCTGGAAGCTTTCGAGAAAGCGGCGGACGGCAAGGCTACGAAGATCATCATTCCTTCCGAGATTCAGGGACTTGCCGGGCTGGCAGCGTCCGCAAAGGAAATTTTCAAAGACTGAGCAGAAAGATAACTGCATAGCAGAACTTATAATAGGGCGGTTCTCAGGAACCGTCCTATTCTGAATAGACTGAAAGAATTTGCGCCAACGCAAATATCGCAGTTTGAGAGAAAGGCATGGTTATTAAAATATGAAAACAAATTTACAGGGACGTAACTTTTTGAAACTTCTGGATTTTACACCGGAAGAAATTGTATATATGCTGGATGTAGCTGCAGATTTGAAAGAAAAGAAAAAGAAGGGAATCCCGGTCGATTTCTGCCGTGGAAAGAATGTTGCCCTGATTTTTGAAAAGACCAGCACGAGAACCCGCTGCTCTTTTGAAGTGGCGGCACATGACCTTGGCATGGGAACGACATATCTCGACCCGGCAGGCTCCCAGATTGGCAAAAAAGAGAGCATTGCCGATACCGCAAGGGTGCTCGGCCGTATGTATGAAGGAATTGAGTATCGCGGATTTGAACAGGAAATCGTGGAAGAACTGGCGAAGTACGCGGGCGTACCGGTCTGGAACGGTCTGACGAATGAGTTCCACCCGACGCAGATGCTGGCTGACCTGCTGACGATTCGGGAACATTTCGGGCATTTGCAGGGAATCAGGCTGACCTATATGGGAGATGCGCGCTATAATATGGGCAACTCGCTGATGGTGGCCTGTGCGAAGATGGGGATGCACTTTACAGCATGCACGACGAAAGCTTATTTTCCGGAAAAAGAACTGGTTGCGGAATGCGAGAAGATTGCGGCGCAGACGGGCGGAAGCATCCGTTTAACAGAAAGCGTGGACGAGGGGACGAAAGATGTGGATGTCGTCTATACCGATGTATGGGTTTCCATGGGGGAACCGGACGAAGTCTGGGAGAGCCGTATCCATGACCTGATGCCCTATCAGGTCAACCGCAAAGTGATGGAAAATGCTGGAGAAAAAGCGGTGTTCATGCACTGTCTGCCTGCTTTCCATGATCTGAATACCGGAATTGGAAAAGCGGTCAGTGAGAAATTCGGCATTCAGGAAATGGAAGTGACCGACGAAGTATTTGAATCCGCGCAGTCCATCGTATTTGATGAGGCGGAGAACCGTATGCACACGATCAAAGCCATGATGGCAGTCACAATCGGTATGCCGGAGGCATAAGACATGAAAATAGATAAATCGGATATCCTTTCCCTGCTGCGCGACAGGAAGGACTATGTGTCGGGTCAGCAGCTATGTGACCAGTTCGGCGTTTCGCGGACAGCAGTCTGGAAAGTGATCAATCAGTTGAAAGAGGAAGGCTATCAGATCGAAGCCGTTTCCCACAAAGGATACCGCCTGTTGGAGAGTCCCGATGTGCTTTCCCGCAGCGAGATTGCCAGCAGGCTGAAAACGGAATGGGCCGGACAGCGGTTATACTATCTGGAGGAGACCGGTTCCACCAATATTGATGCGAAGCGTTATGCGGAAGAAGGAGAGCTGCACGGTACAACGGTGGTAGCGGAGAAGCAGACGGCCGGAAGGGGAAGACGCGGAAAATACTGGGAATCCCCACCGGGCAGCGCCATTTATATGACGATTATGCTGAAACCGGATTTTGCACCGGATAAGGCGTCCATGCTGACACTTGTCATGGCGCTCAGCGTGGCGGAGGCGATTACGGAAGCCACAGGGCTTGCCGCTGGCATCAAATGGCCGAATGACGTTGTCGTCAACAAAAAGAAAGTCTGCGGTATTTTGACAGAACTGAATGTGGAAACGGATTATATTCAATATGTAGTCATCGGCGTCGGCATCAATGTCAATAACGGCTCACCGGAGGAATTTCCGGAAGAGATCAGAGAGACGGCAACCTCTCTGAAAATAGAATCGGGTGTGCAGATGTCCCGGGCGTTGCTGATAGAACGGGTTCTCGAACGTTTTGAGAAAAATTATGACATGTTTGTCACAACCCTTGACCTGCGTCTGCTCACAGAGGCTTACAGCAGATATCTGCTGAATCTGAATGCGGAAGTCTGCGTGTTAGACCCTAAAGGCAGCTATACGGGAATCGCCAGAGGCATCAACACGACGGGCGAACTTCTGGTGGAAAAAGAAGACGGCAGGATGGAAGCGGTTTACGCAGGCGAAGTTTCTGTCAGAGGCCTGTATGGATACGTTTAGGAAAGTGTGAGAAGAAATTCTAAAGACGTCTCGCCATAGGGCGAGACGCCAAGAACGGAAAAGGGAGGTTTTCCATGGCGGAAGAGCGTATCGTGCTCTGTGGTGCAAATGCTTACGAGCAGAAATATTATTTTAATGAACAATTTGCGGCAATCCCGGATTCCATCAAGGAAGAACTGCATATCATCTGCGTTCTCTTTACGGAAGAAGTGGGCGGCATTTTTACAATCGTATTTGAGGAAGACGGAAGCATTTCCCTGGAAACCGATGCCGAGGAAGATGACCTGCTCTATGACGAGATCAGCAGCGGTCTCCTGATACGGGAGATTCGGCGGAACAGACAGGAAATGCTGGAATCTCTGAGCCTGTATTACCGGGTATTCATTTTGAAAGAAAAGTTCGAAGAGGATTTCTAATAAACCAATGCGCCAGACGGCGTTCTGGAGGATATATGAAAATAGGCAATGTAACGCTGGAGAATCCGGTCATACTTGCTCCGATGGCAGGGGTAACGGACCTGCCTTTTCGTCTGCTGTGCAAAGAACAGGGCGCGGGGCTCGTCTGTATGGAAATGGTCAGCGCGAAAGCGGTTCTTTACAAAAATAAAAATACGGAAAGCCTGCTCGAAATCCATCCGCAGGAAGTGCCGGCTTCTTTACAGCTGTTCGGTTCCGATGCCGGTATTATGAGCGAGATTGCGAAACGGCTCGAAGAACGTCCTTTTTCCATTCTGGATATCAATATGGGCTGTCCCGTGCCGAAAATCGTCAATAACGGAGAGGGCTCCGCCCTGATGAAAAATCCAAAGCTGGCGGGTGAAATCGTTTCCGCCGTTGTGCGTGCCGTGGAAAAGCCCGTCACGGTAAAAATCCGAAGCGGTTTTGACAAAGAACATATCAATGCGGTGGAGATGGCAAAGGTGATAGAAGATGCCGGTGCGGCTGCGGTTACGGTGCACGGAAGGACGAGAGAGCAGTTCTATGCCGGTGAGGCGGACTGGGAGATCATTGCAAAAGTGAAAGAGGCCGTATCGATTCCCGTTATCGGGAACGGCGACATTACGGACGGGGAAAGTGCCGAAAGGATGCTCCGGCAGACCGGATGCGACGGCGTTATGGTCGGGCGCGCGGCGAGGGGAAATCCGTGGATTTTCCGGGAAATAGCCGCTTATCTGGCGGAAGGGACGATACTGCCGCCCAAGACGAAAGAAGAATGTAAGGAAATGATGCTCCGCCATGCAAGACTCCAGCTAGAGTACAAGGGAGAATATACAGGCGTGCGCGAGATGCGCAAACATATTTCCTGGTATACGGCCGGAATGCCGCATTCCGCGAAGCTCAGGGAGCAGGTAAACGCGGTGGAAACTTTTGCGGCATTAGAGGAATTAATCGAAAAGATGTAGCGTATATTCTCATATGGGAAACGAAACAATATTCTATTATGTTACGGAAGAGGCGGTAACGGGACATAAAAGAGCGGTGAAACTTCATTTCTGGCAGAGGATGAAGTTTACTTCTTTTGTGGTGGAAAAGAATGAAATGACGGTTGCTGCGATCATGATTCCCGCCGTGCAGAAAGGATGGAAAAGCGAAAAACTGCTGCGGCTGATGTGGGAGACAGCGGAGAAACATCCTCTGTATTCAGGCAATATCAGAATCCTGATACAGCCGGACGTGCAGTTTTTGTTGACGGAACAGAAGCATGATGTTTCTGAGACATCAAAGAGGCTGCCGCAGTCTGTGCAGTCCGATACCTTTCTTTCCATAGGTTTTCCGATGAGTGAGAAGATTCTGCGGGAGCAGTTTCCGTTGCAAAACAGGAGATGCGGGCCGGAATCGGTGGTGCTTTTACTGGGGGAACTTTTTTTCCCGGAAGAGCAGATACGGCATTTTGGGGAGATGATACAGCCCTATCTTCCCCGTGTGAACGCGTTGACAGTCATCTATGGAGCAGAAGACAGCGCAGATCAAAAAACGGAAACGGAACTGTTCCATGCGGCCGAAATGCAAAGCGGGACGGGAGCAGAGATGGTTTCCGACAGCTTTCAGGAATCGGGGCGTCTGGGAGAGGTGATTCAGGAATATACGGAAGAACTTTATTATGAATACGGACTGGTCAGCCAGATATTGTGCGGCAGGGACATTCCGGCCAACCGGATACAGTGCGGCCGAAACGGCCTTGTAAAACGGAACAGCCTGTCCGGTGGACAAAGTCCGGTCCTTTTTCTGGATTATGGATATCCCGATTTAAAGCCGCTGCGTATGTTGAAAGAAGGCGATATTTATCTGGATGTTGCATCCTCGGAAGAAAAAGAAGCGTTATTTAGAAGAAAATACAGGGGAATTTTCTATCAGTCTCCCCGGAAATACCTTGACACTATGGTAAAAAGTGGTTATGATAAATGAGTTAATCAGATATTAGCGTGAGAAGATTGTCTTGGGATTTTGGGGTTTTGCGGAGCGGAATTCTGAAGGTCATGCTGAAAACAACAGAAAAAGAACAAAGAAGAAGTAGGAAAGGGCGAATCGTCATGGAAGAAAAAAAGAACATTTTAACCTATGAAGGTCTTAGAAAATATGAGGATGAACTGCACGAATTAAAAGTCGTGAAACGTCAGGAAGTTGCACAGAAGATTAAGGAAGCGAGAGAACAGGGCGACCTGTCGGAAAATGCAGAGTACGATGCGGCGAAAGACGAACAGCGCGATATCGAAGCGAGAATCGAAGAACTGGAGAAAATCTTAAAGAATGCGGAAGTCGTTGTCGAAGACGAAGTCGATCTGGATAAGATCAACATCGGTTGTCAGGTCACGATTCTGGATATGGAATATGCGGAAGAACTGGAATACAAAATCGTAGGTTCCACCGAGGCGAACAGCCTGAAAGGCAAAATCTCCAACGAATCACCGGTCGGAAAAGCCCTGATCGGCAGCAAGATCGGCGATGTTGTGACAGTCGAAACACAGGCAGGCGTTTTACAGTATAAAGTATTGGAAATCCAACGCTCTAACTAACATAGAATGCAGCTGGGATGACCGGATAGGGATAAGAGAAAGGCACAGGTATCAAGGTTGAAAGAAAAGTGTCTTCAACTATTGAATTTTAGTGTCTGCTGAAGCAGACAGATAGGAGTAAAAATGGCAGAACAGCAGAATCAGGATATCAATCAGCTTTTGAAGGTAAGGCGTGAGAAACTTGCCGCTTTGCAGGAAAACGGGAAAGATCCTTTTGTCATTACGAAATACGATGTGACACACCACAGCCAGGAAATCAAAGACGATTTCGACGCGCTGGAAGGGAAGACCGTGTCCATTGCAGGACGCGTCATGTCCAAACGTGTGATGGGAAAAGCATCTTTCTGTAACGTGCAGGATTTACAGGGCGATATCCAGTCTTATGTGGCAAGAGACAGCGTTGGAGAAGAACCCTATGCCGATTTCAAAAAATATGATGTGGGCGATATCGTCGGCATCGAGGGCGAAGTTTTCAGGACTAAGACGGGCGAGATTTCGATTCATGCGGCCAAAGTAACGCTGCTTTCCAAGAGTCTGCAGATTCTTCCCGAAAAATATCACGGACTGGTCAATACCGATATCCGCTATCGTCAGCGTTATACGGATTTGATCATGAACGAAGATGTGAAGAAAACATTTGTGATGCGTTCCAAGATCATCAGCTCTATCAGACGCTATCTGGACGGACAGGGCTTTCTGGAAGTGGAGACGCCGATGCTCGTATCCAATGCGGGCGGTGCCGCAGCAAGGCCTTTTGAGACCCATTACAATGCGCTGGACGAGGATGTCAAGCTTCGTATTTCACTGGAGCTTTACCTGAAAAGACTGATCGTAGGCGGTATGGAAAGAGTCTATGAGATCGGACGCGTTTTCCGGAACGAAGGTCTGGATACCAGACATAATCCCGAGTTTACCCTGATGGAACTGTATCAGGCCTATACCGATTATAACGGCATGATGGAACTGACCGAGAATATGTTCCGCCATGTAGCGCAGGAAGTATGTGGGACAACCCTGATTCCTTATGGCGATGTGGAAATCGACCTGGGAAAACCTTTTGCTAAAATGACTATGACCGAAGCGGTCAAAAAATATGCGGGCGTGGATTTTGATGAGATCAAAGACACAGACGAAGCGAAAAAGATTGCAGACGAAAAAGGCGTCCATTACGAAGACAGACATAAAAAAGGAGATATTCTGAACCTGTTCTTCGAGGAATTTGTAGAAGAGCATCTGGTGCAGCCGACTTTTATTACGGACCATCCGATTGAGATTTCTCCTCTTACGAAGAAAAAGCCGGACAACCCGGATTATGTGGAGCGGTTCGAATTGTTCATCACATGCCGCGAGATGTGTAATGCTTATTCGGAATTAAATGACCCAATCGACCAGCGGGAGCGCTTCAAGGCGCAGGAAGAAGCATTGGCAGCTGGAGACGAAGAGGCGAATACGACGGACGAAGATTTCCTGAATGCGCTGGATATCGGCATGCCGCCGACGGGAGGCATCGGGTACGGTATTGACAGACTTGTCATGTTATTGACGAACTCGCCTGCGATCAGGGATGTTTTGCTCTTCCCGACGATGAAAAGTCTTGGAAACAAATCCGCTGACCATGCCGGAACAGCCAAAAAGGACAATGCTGAAGCAGCCCGTGCGGCGAAGCAGAGCAGCATTTCCAGAGAGCAGGCTTTGGAGCTGTTGAAGAAGTATAACAAGGAGCCGTTTCATATCCAGCACGCGCTGACGGTAGAAGGCGTGATGCGCTGGTATGCGAAGGAACTTGGTCATGCGGCGGAAGAAGAGTTTTGGGGCATTACCGGACTTCTTCATGATATTGATTTTGAACTTTATCCGGACGAGCATTGCCAGAAAGCGCCGGAACTTCTGCGCGAGGCAGGGGTGAGCGAGGATATGATTTACGCTGTTTGTTCTCACGGATACGGAATCTGCAGCGAGGATGAGCCGAAACTCGAGATGGAAAAAGTGCTTTTTGCCGCCGATGAACTGACGGGCCTGATCTGGTCGTGTGCCCTGATGCGTCCGTCCAAGAGTACGATGGACATGGAAGTCAAGAGTTTGAAAAAGAAGTTCAAAGACAAGAAATTCGCCGCAGGCTGTTCCAGAGACATCATTTCCCAGGGGGCAGAGATGCTCGGATGGGAACTGGATGACCTTTTTGACAAGACGATTCAGGCGATGAGAAGCTGTGAGGCGGCTGTGGCTGAGGCGATGGAGAAAGAGGCTTAAAGAATATAATTACAGTAATAATAAAATTAAGAAAGCATACAACCCGGATTTACGACTTCGGGCTGTATGCTTTTTCATGTTCTGTCAAAAGTTAAAGACTTGTTAAGAATTTCTGTGCTATGATTCAGAACGTAAAGAAAATAAAATGCAGGAAAAGAGGTATACACTATGTTCTGGAGGATATTGAAAAAAGACCTGAAACGCAAAAAGACAATGAACATCATTCTGTTACTGTTTGTCATTTTGTGCTCCATGTTTGCAGCGGCGGCAGTGAACAACATCATAGCTGTGACTGGCGGTATCGAGCATTATTTCGATGCGGCGGATGTCCCTGATGTCACCGTGACGACCCTGGGGGAAAATGACGCCGGGGAAAGGATTGGAGAGCTTGCCTGCGTCAAGGAGATAAAGACCGAGCATTGGCTGAGCTGCACCTCAGAGAGTTTCAAGCATAACGGAAAGAAATTCGATAATTTCACGAATGCCGCCTGCTTGATTTCCGATTGTGAAATGGCTGTCAACTATTTCGATGAGAACAATCATATTATCGAAAGCGTGGACAAGGGCTGCTTTTATGCCAGCGCTCCTTTTTTACAGGACATTACTATTAAAGAGGGCGACGAGGTGGAGTTTACTGTGGGTGACCGTCATCTTACGCTTAAGTTTATGGGGCGGTTTAAGGGTGCGCTGTTCCGTTCGGGAAAAACTGATACACCGTATCTTATCATAAACTCTGCTGACTATGACTATCTTGACAAGGACGAAGCCGCTCATATTATGGATTACAAGCAGCTTTATATCAATACATCCAATGTTGATGAAATCAAGGAACTTGCAAAGAACTATGACCGTGTATTTGTCATCACACGGGAAGAAAGCAAGAGTATTTATCTCTATGATATGCTTTTGGCTTATGCCTTAATGATAATCAGCGTTGTGCTGATGTTCACAGCTTTTGTGATGCTGCGTTTCACGATAGACTTTACGATCAGTGAGGAATTTCGTGAGATCGGTGTGATGAAGGCAGTCGGTATCGATAACGGCAGTATAAGAAGCCTGTATATTGTCAAATATCTTGCCATTGCTGTGGTTGGTGCACTGATAGGATATTTTAGTTCCGTCCCTCTCGGGGATATGATGATGAAAACGGTATCGGAAAATATGGTTCTTGGCAGCGAGAGCGGCACTATGATAGGTTTTTTCAGTTCTGCGGCGGTAGTTATGATTATCTTGCTGTTCTGCTACGGCTGCACACGCAGGGTCAATAAACTCTCACCGATCGACGCGGTAAGAAACGGGCAGACGGGAGAGCGATTCCGAAAAAGAAGCCTTATGCGCTTAGGACGTTCAAAGCTGCCGCAGGCTGCATTTTTCCCGGTCAATGATGTGTTCAGCTCACCGAAGCAGTTTTCTATTATCACGGTTGTGTTTACGCTCTGTATTCTGTTGATGACGATCATGTCAAATTTTGAGTTGACATTAAAAAGTGAAAAACTGCTGCGCTTTTTCGATGTACCCTCAAGCGAAGCGCATATCATGGACAGCGAAATACTTGCAGAAGTCATGATAGATCAGAGTACGCATAAGACAATCATCGCAGATACCGAAAAACTCCTTGCCGATAACGGAATGCCGGGCAAATGCACAATGACGATAGGTGCGCGGTTTGGAACATCACATGAAGACAAAACGGAAACGGTTAATTTCCGCGTCATGAAAGGGGAAACAAATGACACGTTCTATGTAGACAAAGGCAGCGCTCCACAGAAGACGGACGAGATTGCCGTAACGGCAGGCACCCTCGATAACCTGGGCGCAGAGATTGGCGACAGGGTAACGGCAATAATGAATGGGAAAGAGTATGAGTTTATGATCACAGGAACATTTTCTTCATTCGTCAACACCGCTAATGCCGCTTTTCTATATAAAGATTTTGACCTCGGACATCAGGAGGCAAGTAATGTGATGGGCGTGCAGATACACTTTGACGGCAGTCCCGACAAGGAGCAGATAAACCAAAACATTGAAAAGCTGAGAAGCTTGCTCGAAACTGACAAGGTGTATTCGACCCCGGATTACATCAATAATTTTACGGGAATGTCCGATACGCTGAATGTGACCAAGAAAATGATGATGATGATTACTGTGATCGTAACGGCATTGATTGTCATACTCATGGAGCGTTCGTTCATCTCAAAGGAAAAGAGCGAGATTGCACTGATGAAAGCGGTGGGGACTCCTAACAGCAGCATTGTTGCACAGCATACACTGCGGTTTGTGATCGTATCAGTGATTGCCTGCATCGTTTCTTCGGCGGCGCTTATGCCGGTCAGCAACGTAATGATGAATTGGGTGGGCAACATGGTCGGCGATGTATCGGGCTTGAAATGCGATTTTGACCCGCTGGAAATATTTGTAATCTGCCCGGCAATTCTCATCGGCGTGACTGTCATCGGCTCATTCCTGACAGCGCTTTACACAAAAACAATCAAGGCTTCCGATACGGCAAGCATAGAATAACTCGCAGGCTGAGTAAAAATGGAGGATTAATATAATGAATCATACGATTTTACAGACAAAGGGACTTTGCAAGACATATATCGTAAACAAACATCAGAACAATGTATTGAAAAACGTCGATCTGACGATCGGCGAGGGCGAAATGGTAGCGGTCATGGGGCCCTCCGGTTCGGGCAAAAGCACGCTGCTCTACTGCGTTTCGGGAATGGACAAAGCGACCGCAGGCGAGGTGTTCTTTAACGGCAGGGAAACGGCAAAGCTTAGTGATAAGGAGCTTGCAAGGATCAGACTTGACGAAATGGGTTTTATTTTTCAGCAGATGTACATGATGAAAAATCTTTCGGTACTTGATAATATCATTTTTCCTGCGGTAAAGTCGAAAAAGAATACAGAGAGCCGCAGGCAGACCGAGGAGCGCGGCAGGGCGCTTATGCGCAGGCTCGGCATTGAAAGTGTGGGCGGCAATGATATCAACGAGGTGTCGGGCGGACAGCTTCAGAGGGCTTGTATCTGCCGCAGTATGATAAACAATCCCAGGATGATCTTTGCCGACGAGCCGACAGGCGCATTAAACCGCGCAAGCTCTGACGAGGTCATGAACGAGCTGCTCTCCTTAAACCGTGACGGTACGACGATCATGTGCGTGACCCACGATGCAAAGGTTGCCGCCAAGTGCAGCAGGGTACTTTACATTGTAGACGGCGGGATTGTCGGTGAAAAAGAAATGGGACATTTTGGCGACGGTGACAGGGAACTTCGTGACCGTGAAAGAGAATTGAATAACTGGCTTATGGAACAGGGCTGGTAATACTTGCTAAATCTATGCTGATATGGTACAAGACTTGTAGGAGAGAGGATACAAATATGAACAAACTTTTTAAACGCGATTTTACAATGGTTGTTATCGGTCAGATAATCTCGCTTTTCGGCAATGCCATATTGCGCTTTGCTTTGCCGCTTTACCTGCTTCGCGAGACGGATTCTTCGTCTCTTTTCGGCACGGTAACAGCCTGCGCATTTATTCCCATGGTGATTTTTTCTCTCTTTGGGGGAGTGATTGCCGACAGAAAAAACAAACGGAATATTATGGTGGCGCTTGATTTTACAACAGCGGCGGTAATTTTGATATTCAGCTTTGCTCTGGGAAAAGTTTCGCTTGTCCCTCTGATGATAACTGTACTGATGATACTGTACGGCATTTCGGGAATCTATCAGCCCGCCGTTCAGGCAAGCATACCGCTTATTGCGGAAAAACAATTTCTGATGCAGGGCAACGCAGTGATAAATATGGTAAGCACCCTTGCGGGTCTGCTGGGGCCGATAATAGGCGGCGTTCTGTTCGGCGCGTTCGGGATAATGCCCATTCTTTTTATAAGCGTCGGCTGCTTTGTTTTTTCAGCAGTTATGGAAATTTTCATACATATCCCCTTTGAAAAAAATTTCGATGGCAAAAGCATTTTGGGTGCAGTGGGTTCCGATCTGTCGGACAGCTTTCAATTTATTAAAAACGAAAAGCCGATTTTTCTATCGGTACTGGGGATACTTGCACTGTTCAATCTTATTTTGTCGGCAATGATGCT
Organism: uncultured Lachnospiraceae bacterium; assembly: GCA_947178125.1. GTDB lineage: Bacteria > Bacillota > Clostridia > Lachnospirales > Lachnospiraceae > UBA3282. Next base: position 37,421 of record CAMWXB010000038.1, read on the forward strand.
TGTGGGTATTCCCGTAATTGTGGTGCAGATTTTGGGAATGTCCGATACTGCCCTCGGGATAACGCAGGGCGCAATGGGTCTGGGAGGACTTGCGGGCGGAATTATTGCGGGCGCGGCGGCGGGAAAAATCCGTCTTAAGAGCGGATATGTATTTTTAATAATATGCTCACTTGCGGCGTTTTTTATGGGGATTTCCGTTTTTGAAGCAGTACCGAAAAATATCGGATATATCATAATAACCGCCGTAAGCTTTGGAGCGATGTGCGCGTCCACAATGTTCAGCGTGTCCATGCTGACAGCGGTACAGCAGCAAACTCCGCCCAATCTTCTCGGAAAAATGATGGCTGTGAGCATTGCCGTGTCAAGCTGCTCCCAGCCTGTGGGGCAGGCGGCTTACGGAGTGTTGTTTGATGCTTTTGCCGACAAGCCGTATTTGATAACGACAGGCGCGGCGATTTTGGCTATGGCGGTTTCGCTGTACTCCAAAAAGGTTTTTGCGGTTCTTGAAAAGGAATCCGCTGTAAAATAAAGTGCAAAAGTCAATGACAAGAAGAAAATCTTTCATTAAAAATTGCTTTATGAAGAAGGAGAAAGTGTAATGAGAAAGACAATAATCGTATGGCTTATGATAGCAGCTTCTCTTATGTTGGTTGGATGTATCCTTTTTTTGCGTGTCATGTCAACACTGGCCAAATATGAAACAAATACTTACGAAGTCGATAAAGCATTCAGCGATATATCAATATCAACAGATACCGCAGATATCCTATTTGCTTTGTCAGATGATGGAAAATGCAAAGTGGAATGCTATGAGAAAAGAAACGCAAAGCATTCGGTCACCGTTGAAAATGATGTGCTTGTTGTCAGAATCAATAAATCCTGGTATGACTATATCGGATACAACCTCGGTTCGTCAAAGATAACAGTTTATCTTCCGAAAACGGAATATAACGCGCTATCCATTAGCGAAAGCACCGGAAATGTTGAAATACCGAAAGATTATTTATTCGATAATGTTGATATTTCTTTGAGTACAGGTGGTGTTAATTTTTGTGCATCCGTTTCAAAATTGGTTAAAATAAAAGCAATCACGGGAAATATCCGTGTAGAGAATACTTCTGCCGGCGCACTTGACCTTTCCGTTACCACAGGTAAAGTGGCTGTTTCGGGGGTGACCTGTCGGGACGATATTACAGTAGATGTAGTGACCGGCAGCGCATATCTGACCGATAGTTCGTGCAGAAGCGTAATTTCGAGCGTAATTACGGGAAGTGTATCCTTGGATAACGTTATCCAGGAAGTGGATCCTTGAGAAAGGCATGGTTATTTTTATGACGGATATTCTGATAGTAGAAGATGATAAGGAACTGGCCGGCCTGCTGTCTGACTTCCTGCGTGACGAGGGCTATACTGTGTCAAGCACAGGCAGCGGAGAGCGTGCCGTGCAGCTTTTTGAACGATATGGCGCGAGGCTTGTGGTGCTTGACATCAATCTCCCCGATGTGAACGGCTTTGCGGTCTGTTCCAGACTTCGGGAAAATGCGGATACTCCTATCCTGATTGTAAGTTCAAGGACGGGCAAGGAGGATAAGCTGAA
>CAMWXB010000039.1 GCA_947178125.1 uncultured Lachnospiraceae bacterium
GATATGTCCGCTGTATCAGTGTTGTAGGAGATAAGATTTATTACATTAATACCGGTGATGCTTACAGCATGAACAGGGATGGGACAAATAAAGAGCGGATTCCAGAGCTTGCAGACTATGAAAAAATTGCTACCTTATATGTTTCAGAGGATTATTACTATCTTTATAAGGCTGGTGAAGGATTGAAGTGTATCGAGAGGGAGACAGGAGAAATGCTCGGAACGATTTCCTGCGATAGTTATTATCAGTTTACTTTTCTGAATGGATATGTATATTATCTGAAAGAAAATGAGGAAGAGGATGGCATGGAGTTATGGAGAGTTCCTGCGGACGCACTCTCTTCAGAACCGAAATTTCTTCTTGGAACAAGTGAACTTCATAATTGCAGTACAATTGTTTCAGAAGAGAATTATTTATATGGAATCGACAGAGCTTATGAAGAAGGTGGATTAGAGGCAACATTTATACAATATGATACATGCAGCGGAGAGATTATCTGTACTTATACATTGACAGTGATATTAGAGGAAGAGCAGAACAGTGGCATCGGTTTGTATAATGTCTGCGATCAATATATTTATTTCAGTTATTCTTTCTATGAATCAGATGGAGGCCGCAGTGCGGGAATATATCGTTTTGTGGCAGAACCAGGCGACGGGGATTTTGAAATGGAACTTGTTTATGAAGCAACGGAAGGCCAGAATTTTTCATATATGTCAATAGTGGAAGAGACTCAGGAAGTTGCGATAACCGTATGGGGAGAGCGAGATGCGCTTATTGCAATGAATATGGACGGAAGTGGAGAACCCGATATTTTGGAAAATGAACTGGATTAATGCCGGTCATAAAAATCAGGGAGAGGAGGAAACATATGCCAGACAAAAAATATCCGCTCGCCCTGCCACAGGGAAGCGTTTTGGCAGGACAGTATATTATTGAGCAGGTTCTCGGACAGGGCGGTTTTGGAATTACATATATGGCAAGGGATCATAAGAGCGGGTCGAAGGTTGCAATAAAGGAATTTTTTCCGGATTCCATGGCGACCAGAACGCAGACAACGGTCACGGCATTTGAAGGAGAGCGAGGAGAAAGCTTTGCCTATGGGAAAACCTGCTTTTTAAAGGAAGCGGAGACTCTTGCGGAATTTATTGGAAATAAAAATATCGTACAGGTATACAGTTACTTTGAAGAGAACGGCACGGCCTATTTTGTCATGGATTTTGTAGAGGGAATCAGTTTCGAGCAATATATCAGGGAGCATGGCGGCAGAGTGAACTATGAGGAAGCGGAGAAAATCCTGCTTCCGGTCATGGATGCCCTTGCGGCAGTTCACAGCAGGGGAATCATCCACCGGGATGTGACGCCGGATAATATCTATATCACCAAAGACGGAACGGTCAGACTTCTGGATTTCGGAGCCGCAAGATACAGTCTGGGAGACAGGAGCAGAAGCCTTGACGTTGTGCTGAAACATGGATTTGCGCCGAAGGAACAGTATACAAGACATGGGAAACAGGGGCCCTATACAGATGTATATACATTAGGGGCAAGTTTTTATTTTGCGATCACCGGGAGACGCCCGCCGGATTCTATTGACCGGTTGGAAGAAGATGATCTGATACCGCCGTGCAGGCTTGGTGTTGCAATCTCCCAGGCAGAGGAAGATGCGATTTTAAAGGCAATGAATGTTCAGCCTTCCGGGCGTTTTCAGACGATGGGTGAGTTTAAGCGGGCTTTGCTTGCAGGCGGCGATGAAGCGGCGGAAAGTGATATGGCAGGCAGTACGGAGCGACAGAAGGAACCGGTACAGCAGAGGATATTTACAAAACCGGAGCCGCCGGAGCAGTCTATCCAACCGTCTGCGCAGCGCCAGATGCAGGTACAGCCCATTCAGCCATCTGCACAGTATCAGGCATCGTTACAGGGAAGTCCGTCATCCGCACAAAATCAGACATTGCAACAGCCCATGCAGATTTCGGATGGTATACAGGATAATGGAATGGTTCGGAAGAAAAAGTGGATTTTACCGGTTGGAATTAGCGTAGGAGCAGCGGCGTTGATAATAGTGATTGTCGTTGCAGTATCGCTGGGAAGCCGAGAAAATATTGAGGAAAAACCGGATGTGGAATACGATGTAATAGAGGATGATGAGTACGATATCAGTGTTGGTCACAGCAGTAACGATAATATCAATTATAATATTGATAACGATTATACGGATACCGAAAATTCTGATGCGAACCTTGTCGAAGAGACAGATGATGACTCCATGATTCGTCTGAAGCCGGAAATAGAAGAAGAGACTGCTCCAAAGGGTGTGGAAATATTAGGAAGTACATCTAATAATCTTATGAATTATGGTCAAATCGTATATGATGGTGATGCTGTATTTTTGGCATATCCGGGTGGACATGGAATGGCTTCTGTCAGCGGTGATGGAGAGGCAGAGTTTTTGGACGAGGATGGATATGTCCGCTGTATCAGTGTTGTAGGAGATAAGATTTATTACATTAATACCGGTGATGCTTACAGCATGAACAGGGATGGGACAAATAAAGAGCGGATTCCAGAGCTTGCAGACTATGAAAAAATTGCTACCTTATATGTTTCAGAGGATTATTACTATCTTTATAAGGCTGGTGAAGGATTGAAGTGTATCGAGAGGGAGACAGGAGAAATGCTCGGAACGATTTCCTGCGATAGTTATTATCAGTTTACTTTTCTGAATGGATATGTATATTATCTGAAAGAAAATGAGGAAGAGGATGGCATGGAGTTATGGAGAGTTCCTGCGGACGCACTCTCTTCAGAACCGAAATTTCTTCTTGGAACAAGTGAACTTCATAATTGCAGTACAATTGTTTCAGAAGAGAATTATTTATATGGAATCGACAGAGCTTATGAAGAAGGTGGATTAGAGGCAACATTTATACAATATGATACATGCAGCGGAGAGATTATCTGTACTTATACATTGACAGTGATATTAGAGGAAGAGCAGAACAGTGGCATCGGTTTGTATAATGTCTGCGATCAATATATTTATTTCAGTTATTCTTTCTATGAATCAGATGGAGGCCGCAGTGCGGGAATATATCGTTTTGTGGCAGAACCAGGCGACGGGGATTTTGAAATGGAACTTGTTTATGAAGCAACGGAAGGCCAGAATTTTTCATATATGTCAATAGTGGAAGAGACTCAGGAAGTTGCGATAACCGTATGGGGAGAGCGAGATGCGCTTATTGCAATGAATATGGACGGAAGTGGAGAACCCGATATTTTGGAAAATGAACTGGATTAATGCCGGTCATAAAAATCAGGGAGAGGAGGAAACATATGCCAGACAAAAAATATCCGCTCGCCCTGCCACAGGGAAGCGTTTTGGCAGGACAGTATATTATTGAGCAGGTTCTCGGACAGGGCGGTTTTGGAATTACATATATGGCAAGGGATCATAAGAGCGGGTCGAAGGTTGCAATAAAGGAATTTTTTCCGGATTCCATGGCGACCAGAACGCAGACAACGGTCACGGCATTTGAAGGAGAGCGAGGAGAAAGCTTTGCCTATGGGAAAACCTGCTTTTTAAAGGAAGCGGAGACTCTTGCGGAATTTATTGGAAATAAAAATATCGTACAGGTATACAGTTACTTTGAAGAGAACGGCACGGCCTATTTTGTCATGGATTTTGTAGAGGGAATCAGTTTCGAGCAATATATCAGGGAGCATGGCGGCAGAGTGAACTATGAGGAAGCGGAGAAAATCCTGCTTCCGGTCATGGATGCCCTTGCGGCAGTTCACAGCAGGGGAATCATCCACCGGGATGTGACGCCGGATAATATCTATATCACCAAAGACGGAACGGTCAGACTTCTGGATTTCGGAGCCGCAAGATACAGTCTGGGAGACAGGAGCAGAAGCCTTGACGTTGTGCTGAAACATGGATTTGCGCCGAAGGAACAGTATACAAGACATGGGAAACAGGGGCCCTATACAGATGTATATACATTAGGGGCAAGTTTTTATTTTGCGATCACCGGGAGACGCCCGCCGGATTCTATTGACCGGTTGGAAGAAGATGATCTGATACCGCCGTGCAGGCTTGGTGTTGCAATCTCCCAGGCAGAGGAAGATGCGATTTTAAAGGCAATGAATGTTCAGCCTTCCGGGCGTTTTCAGACGATGGGTGAGTTTAAGCGGGCTTTGCTTGCAGGCGGCGATGAAGCGGCGGAAAGTGATATGGCAGGCAGTACGGAGCGACAGAAGGAACCGGTACAGCAGAGGATATTTACAAAACCGGAGCCGCCGGAGCAGTCTATCCAACCGTCTGCGCAGCGCCAGATGCAGGTACAGCCCATTCAGCCATCTGCACAGTATCAGGCATCGTTACAGGGAAGTCCGTCATCCGCACAAAATCAGACATTGCAACAGCCCATGCAGATTTCGGATGGTATACAGGATAATGGAATGGTTCGGAAGAAAAAGTGGATTTTACCGGTTGGAATTGGCGTAGGAGCGGCGGCATTGATCGTGGTGGCTGCGATCGCGGTATCGTTAGGAAGACGGGAAGATACCGTGGAAAAGCCATATGTTCAGTATGATTTGGTAGAGGATGATGATTACAATATTACGACTGGTCATACCGGTAAAAATGATATTAATAATAATTATATAGACAACAATCATATAGATATGGACAATACGGATAATGATACGATTGAAAAGACAGACGATGACTCTATGATTCCACCGGAGCCTGAAATAGAAGGACCCGTGTCCGCGAATGTTGAGATACTGGGGAATACACCCAATAATCTTATGAATTACGGCCAGTTTGTAAGTGATGGAAATGATGTATTTTTGGCATATCCGGGTGGACATGGAATGGCTTCTGTCAGCGGTGATGGAGAGGCAGAGTTTTTGGACGAGGATGGATATGTCCGCTGTATCAGTGTTGTAGGAGATAAGATTTATTACATTAATACCGGCGATGCTTACAGCATGAACAGAGATGGGACAAATAAAAAATTAATTCCAGAGCTTGCGGACTACGAAAAAATTGCTACTCTATATGTTTCAGAGGATTATTATTACATTTATATGGTCGGCGAAGGATTGAAGTGTATCGAGAGGAATACAGGCAAAGTAGCGGGAACGCTTTCTTGTGATGATTATAGACAGCTTACTTTTCTGGATGGATATGTTTATTATTTGAAAAAAGATGAAGAAGAGGATGGTATGGGGTTATGGAGAATTCCTGCAGATGCGCTTTCTTCAGAATCGGAATTTCTGATTGGACCAAGTGAACTTCATAATTGCAGTACAATTGTTTCGGAAGGAAATTACCTGTATGGAATTTACAAAGTTTCCGGGGAAGAGGGACTGGAGGCAGTATTTATACAATATGATGTAAACAGCAGCCAGATAGTCTGTACATATACATTGGCGGTAACATTAGAAGAAGGGCAGGACAGCGATATCAACTTGTATAATGTCTGTAATCAATATGTTTATCTCAGTTATTTCCTCAATGTCTCAGATGAAGACCGCAGCGGAGGAATGTATCGTTTTGAAGCAGACCCGGACGATGATTCTTTTGAAATCGAGCTTGTTTATGAAGCGAAGGAGGCACAACACTTCAATTATTTGTCAATGCTGAAGGAGAGTCAGGAAGTTGTGATAACTGTGTGGGGAGATTGTGCAGCACTCATTGCGGCCAATATGGACGGAAGCGGAGAACCTGTCGTTTTGGAAAATGAACTGGATTAATAACGATTTATAATAGCGCAAAGGAGGATAAGAAATGGCTTTATCAGAATGTGGAAACGGGCATATATACGATTCGGATCAATATGCGAGCTGCCCCTATTGCAATGGGAATGGGAATAGGATTGATTTTGACGCCGCTGCAGGGGATTCGGACATCGGGAAAACAGCGCCAGTCGGGGGAGGCTTCGGACCGGCAATGCAGAGACCGTCTGGCGGAATGGAAATCGGTGCGACTGTGGCGCCGCAGAGTTATCGCAAAAAGCAGGAGCAGATGGAAGATGTCGGGAAGACTGTGGGTGTTTTTCAGAAGAGCATGAATCTTGAACCGGTGGTCGGCTGGCTTGTGTGTATCGAAGGTGCTGACAAGGGAAAGGATTACCGGATCTGGGCCAGGAATAACACCATTGGCAGAAGTGAAAAGATGGATATCTGCATTACAGGTGATGAGACAATTTCCAGAGAAAATCATGCAAGGCTTGCCTATGACGAGAAATATAATAATTTCCATCTGATTCCGGCGGAAAGTACAAATAATATTTACCTGAATGATGAACCGGTCTATATTCCCGTGAAGCTTGGAGCATATGACGTAATCGAGTTTGGAGAAACAAAGTTACTGTTTGTACCTTTCTGTAATGAAAAATTTACATGGAAGAATGGAATAAGTCAGGGAGAGTAGTATGCCTTTTTTTAGAAAAAACAAAGTAATGAATCAAAAAGCGGTTTCAGAGAAACGGGAGAGAACGGTACAGGAATCGGTTCCGGTTACGGGAAAAAAAAGGCTGCTCAGCTATCAGGTGGCCAATCTGCAGGGCATCGGTTCCAGAGAACGGCAGGAGGATTCTTTTTCGATTGCCAATGCATTTGATGTGATGGAAATTAAGGAAAAAGGGCTGCTGTTTGTCGTCTGCGATGGCATGGGAGGGATGAAAGACGGCAGACTGGCGAGTGAAACTGCAGTTGCAAGCATTCGGGATTCCTTTTTGGCAATGGACAGAAAGCGGGATATTGCGGGGCAGTTGAAGGAAAGCATATTTCTGGCGGCTGATGAGGTGCGAAACAGGCTGGATGGAGCTGGGGGCAGTACTGTTGTTGCAGGAATCATTTTTGATGAAAGGCTCTATTATGCCAGTGTCGGAGATAGCTATCTGTATCTTCGACGCGGGAATGACCTGTATCGTCTGAACAGGGAGCAGAATCTTTGCCATGAGAAGTATCTGGAGAGCATTCGTTCCGGGAACCTGAATCCGCGTGAGGCGGAAGAATCGCAGGATGCCGCCGCTTTGACACAGTTTTTGGGAATGGTGGGATTCTGCCAGGTAGATTGCTCGGTAAGGCCGCTTCCTCTTCGGGAAGGTGATGTGCTATTGGCCTGTTCTGATGGCGTTGGAGCGGTTTTGGATGAACGGGAAATATGGAATGCCTTAAATTTCAGCAGTACGCAGGCAATGTGTCAGCAGCTTGAGCAGGGAATTTTTGCACATGCGAAAAAAAATCAGGATAATTATACAGCTTTGGCCGTAAAGTGTATGTTTTAAGAAAGAGAGGGTACTTATGAGAAAGCGTTTATTACAGTTTCAGATGACAGTCCTGTTTATGGTCAGTCTCTTCTTTGGAACAGGGGCAATACAGACAGAGGCTTCTTCTTTCAATATTGAAGTAAGAGAGAGTGTTGTCGTGGTGGCTACTTATCTGGAAATTCCGAAAACCTATGAAGAGCTGGCAGGGTGGGGAACCGGTTTTTTTGTAGGAAATCTGGATGAAAATCCGGAATATCTTATTACCAACCATCATGTTATTGAAGATTTTCTGGAATTTGGAGCGGGCGAAGCGGTTGAGGTCGAATTTACGGATGGAAGTACGGTGCCTGTCAAGGCAAAGGTTCGGGTATATTTCGGTTCGGATGATTATGAGGAGGCTTATGTTATAGATTATAATGAAATAAAGGATATTGCCCTGCTGAAACTTGCAGCGCCGACAGATAAGAGAATTGCGGTTCCGTTATGCAGTCCGACCGATGATATGATCGGTTCCACGGCTTATTGCGTCGGGTATCCGGGTTTATCGGATAATATCATTATTGATGCGACTACGAACTGGGGGAAAACGGATATAAGCGTTACCACAGGAACCATCAGCCGTTTTGTTGTTTCTTCCGGAACAGGGGTACGCCGTATTCAGACGGATGCGGTGATTCAGTCCGGAAATTCCGGTGGGCCGTTGGTGAATAGAAACGGTTCTGTTCTTGGTGTCAATACAATGGCGGTTTCCAGCGATTCGGAAATTAATTATTATGCGGTGAGCATCGACGAAGTAATCCCGATGTTAAAAAATAATAATGTATTTTTTACTATGGAAAGTGACATGAAAGAAAAAGACGGCTTTTCGAATAAATGGATTCTGATAATCGGAATCGCTATGGCGGCTGCGCTTCTGATTGTCATTGTAATCGTTATTTTGAGTAGGAATAAAAAAGGAAAACAGCAGTCAGGGATACTGGAGGCTTCCCAGGTAAATTCGGAACAGCCAATCGGTGGAGCGTCAGCTCCAGCGCCATATTCCGGAAAAGCAATGATACGTTCTCTGTCGATACAGCATAATGGCATCAGCTATCCAATCGGGCGTCAGCCGATTCTGATCGGACGGGATGGAAACAACTGCACAATCGTGTACCGTGAAGGAACACCGGGTGTCAGCGGAAGACACTGTTCTGTCAGCTGGGATCCGGAAACCGGGGAATTTCTTGTAACGGATCTTCGCTCAACGTACGGAACGTTTTTACTAAACGGGAAAAAGTTGGAGCCTAATGTCTCGTATCATTTGAAATCAGGTGAAAGTTTTTATGTGGGTGAACGGTCTAATATGTTATCTGTTGAAGCAGACAGGCGGGTATAAGACTGAAAATTGAAATTTTCAATCTTATGATTAAAATGCTGCCTGTGCGGCGGAATGAGAGGGAAAATGATTTTTGATAAATTTATTTATACAAATAAAGGGGGGCATTCCACTAATGAGGATTCCGCGGGCGCGGAAGAATCCGGCGAAAGTGGGATCTTTGTCGTAGCAGACGGACTTGGCGGCCATCTGCTCGGTGAGGTGGCATCTGCCTGTGTTAGGGATACGCTGCTCGAACAATGGAGACCGGATGGGAAAAAACGTTCCCTATGGTTGAAAGATGTTATTGCAAAAGCGAACAGCCGGGTGCTCAACCTTCAAGAGGAAAAAGAATGTGTGTTGAAAAGCACGGTTGTTGCTCTGACGATTGACGGCGATGAGGCTGTGTGGGCAAATGTTGGAGATTCCCGATTGTATTATTTGCATGAAAGCAGGATATATGCTTTTACGGAAGATCATACCGTTTCTTATAAGAAATATAAAGCCGGTGAAATTACCAGAGAGCAGATTTGTCAGGATGAAGATCAGACCTGCTTGTTGCGTTCAGTTGGCAGTATGGATCGTAATGAGCCTGATATATATAAATGTGATGTACCGATTGAGGCAGGAGATGCTTTTCTGCTTTGTTCGGATGGTGTGTGGGAGTATCTGAAAGAGGAAGAGATGCTGATTGACCTGCTCAGAGCAGAAAATGCGAAAGAGTGGGCGGAGCTGCTGTTGCTTCGCATGATGGCAAGAATAAAAGAAGGAAACGATAATCTGACACTTTTGACGTTGATGTTAAAATAGTATTGGTGCAAAAGCGGGAAGGAGGAGCATTGTGAAAAAGAAAATTGGTATGTGGCTGACAGGCTTTTTACTCTTATGCCTGTTTGGTGGACGGGTCTACGCTGCGTCAGAGAATAATGTTGCGGACGAAGAAGCGAATGTTATGAATGAAGCGGAATCTGATGCTGTGATCGAGGCGGAATCCGGATATTGTCTGGGGGATGAGCTGTATATTTTTTTCTGGATGAAAGATGGATATGATGCAGGGAGCTTAAGCGTAAAACTGGAATCAGAAAATGTATCCAGTGACGATGAAGGAACGGTGGTGCCGGTGGCAGAGAGCAGTTCAATCGTACGCTATGTTTTTATGGTAGACAGCTCTGGCACCATGTGTGATCACATAGATAAAGTGAATGCCTTTGTAGATTCACTTATGGAAGAAGAAAAGCAGGAAGCATTTTATACGGTGGCAACTTTTGGGGAGCATTTTGAGGTCGTGAGTGAGAACCTCACGGACAAAAATACCGTAAAGGAGGTTCTGGCTGGACTGGATTATTCGGAGAAGTTGACCGATCCTTATACCGGAGTGGAGAATGCGCTGAAATATCTGGACAGCTATTCCATAAGAAGCGGGGATATCGTTAATCTGATTGTAATCACGGATGGAGAACCGGATCTGGGAATAAAGGACGAAGACGAAAGGCAGGAGTCGGAAAAGAGATTCGCCCAATCGACAGCCGATAAGATCGCGAATGCGCCGGAAGTAATTGTGAGTACGCTTTGTATGGCAGAATGGCAGGAATACGCATATGAGGCATTTGCAGGGAGCAGAGGAATCCACGAGAAGATTGATGACAATCAGGATGCTGCGGCGGCAGGGAAAAAGATGGCACAATATGTAGACAGCCTTTATCGGACGAGTTTAAAATTATCCGGGGTGCCTTCTGTGGAGCGTTTTTCTGTAAAATTGAAAATGCGGGGAAATAGCATAGATGGGCAGCTCGTAATGTTAGAGGCCGATATAGAGGGGATTCCCAATCTGAAAATGTTTTCCAATGGCGCAGCACCAGAAGCGGTTCCGGGAAAAGCACAGGGAGAGGCGGGAAGCGTAGACGTGCAGGAGTCTGCTCCTGATTTTGAAAAAATCGAAAATGAAGAAAGTGATTGTATTAATGCCCCGGGGACTGCGGCAGAGGCAGAAACAGAGGACAGAACAGGAACAGAAACGGAGATAGAAACAGGGGCAGAGGACGGAACGGAGACCGAGGAATCTGAAGAGAAAAAGGTGGGAAAAAAGGTTTCGTTGTTGATCATTTCTATTGTTTGTGTATTTGCAATAGCTGGAATTGGCATTGTGTTTTTTGTAAAAAAGAAAACGCCCAATCGTGCGAAAGAAACGGCGGAGGCGGTAACAAAACCGGTATCAGGTGGCATTGCAATGAAGCTGGAGGTGTATGCAGGAAACTGTATCAGTAAAGCATCGACCCTGTATCTGGTGGATTGCCTTAGAATCGGAAGTTCACCGGAATGTCATATAAGATTTGATGATTTGGATGTTGAGCCTTTGCATTCCCGCATTTTTAAAAAAGATCAAATGATTTATATTGAAGATATGAATTCGAAAGAGGGAACGGCTTTAGGTGGAATGAGGATTCAGGGTCAGAATCGTCTGCGTAGTGGAGATGTCATCTCGATTGGTGGAGTGGAATTTTGTTTGAAGTTTTAAGGAGGGATAAATTATGCAGTATGCAACGAAGGCTGCGAGGATTGGCGCGTATATCATTGATAATATTATTCTCAATTTACTGATTTTTCTTTGTACATATATATCGATCGGGCTTGGTCTTATTATCGCATTTGTTGGCGGGACACTTTATTATGGTATCATGGAAGGCAGCAGTCTGCACGGAACGCTGGGAAAATACCTGATGGGAATTGTGATTGTGAACGAAAACGGCCAGCCCATAGATTATGGAAAATCGTTTACCAGAGCGATTTGTCGAATGCTGTCTTCCATGCTTTTTGGCATAGGATTTTTGATCGGACTGTTTGACGAGGAAGGAAAGACCTTGCATGACCGTATTGCCGGCACAAGGGTGATCACGAAAGCTTCCATCGGTCAGCCTTCCGTGGCAGTTTATGGAAATCAGGCGATGAACCGGATGGAACCGCAGCAGTCCGTTCAACGATCAGAATATTCAGCATCGCACCCCAAAATAGTAGGTGTGGCAGGTAAATATGCGGGACAGGCGTATCCTGTCGGGCCGCAGGGACTTATCATGGGAAGAGAGCAGAATGTCTGTGATTTTGTATTTGAGAGTAATACCGGCGGAATTAGCAGAACACATTGTAAAATTCAATATAATCCACAGACTGGAATGTTTGTTTTGCATGACCTGGGTTCCTCTTATGGAACTTTTCTTGGAAACGGGGTATGCGTATCGCAGGGGCAGCCGGTAGCGCTTCGCCCCGGTGAGCAGTTTTATCTGGCGGATAAAACTTGTATGTTTATGGTCACATTTTAATGGTAAGTTTTCAAATAGTAAGTTTTCTTCAGAAATAACTTGCCAATTCCTCACAGTTATGATATCATATAATTCGGTTGTTGGAATGCTGGTGTGTCGGAATGGCAGACGAGGCAGACTCAAAATCTGTTGCGGGCAACCGCGTGTGGGTTCAAGTCCCACCACCAGCATTGATGGAAAGTCTGAAAAACTGATAGTAAGGGTTTTCAGACTTTTTTTATTGCAAAAATAATCTTGTTTGGAAATTTCCGTTTGGAATTTTCTTTTCTGATCTTTGTAGATTTCTTTCCCATAGTCTTTGCAAAGCCCGCCATTATGGTATATAATAAAAACTGTATGGTTTCTATTCCAAAGTTCGCAGACTGCGTAAGAATGAGGGGCTAATGTGGATTGCAAAGAAGAAGAAAAAATGATTCCGGTCTTTTTACAGGATGAACTGGATATTAAGGCATTAAAACAATTCATAGAACATATCGATGGATGCCCGGAGTGCATGGAAGAACTTTCCATTCAGTTTCTGGTGGCGGAAGGTCTGGAAAGGCTGGAAGCGGGCAATAATTTTAATTTGCAGAAGGCTTTGGCGACGCGCCTTTTGGATGCCAGATATCAGATAAAGGTGCGGCAGATACTGCTGCAGACCTTGCTTTGTCTGGAGGTGGCGGTGGGGGCGGCAATTCTGATCGCGCTTATCATTGTATTTAAATTTTAAAAAAGGGAAAGCCGGATTAAGAGAAAGGCATGGTTATTGATATGAGTCAGAAACTGGTTTTAATAGATGGGCACAGCATTTTGAACAGAGCTTTTTATGGAGTGCCTGACCTGACGAACAGTCAGGGGTTTCATACGAATGCGATACACGGTTTCCTGAATATTATGTTCAAGATTCTGGAAGAGGAGGCACCGGATTATCTGACCGTGGCGTTCGATGTTCATGCCCCCACATTTCGGCATGAAATCTATCAGGAATATAAAGGAACGAGAAAACCGATGCCGGAAGAACTGCGGGAGCAGGTTCCGGTGATGAAACAGATGCTTCAGGCAATGGGAATCTGCATCGTTGAGCAGGCCGGGCTGGAAGCGGATGACATTCTCGGTACGCTGGCGGTGCGGGCCGAAAAGGAGGGAATGGAAGTAGCCCTTGTTTCCGGAGACAGAGACCTTTTGCAGATTGCGTCGGAGCATATCATGATCCGCATTCCCAAGACCAAAGGCGGCAGAACGGAAGTGGAGAATTATTATGCCAGAGACGTGAAAGAACGCTATCAGGTCACACCGAAGCAGTTTATTGATTTAAAAGCCCTGATGGGCGACACGGCAGATAACATTCCGGGTGTGCCTAAGGTCGGGGAAAAGACCGCTACGGAGCTGATGTTACAGTTTGGTTCTCTGGAGAACATTTATGATAATCTGGAGAACATTACAAAAAAAGCGATAAAAGAGTCTCTTACGAATAACAAGGAACTTGCCGATTTGAGCAAGGTGCTGGCGACGATTAAGGTGGACAGCGATATTGACTTTTCCTTTGAAAAGGCTAAAATCGGTAATTTTTATACGGAAGAGGCATATGTATTATGTAAACAACTTGAATTTAAGAATCTGTTATCGCGTTTTGAAAAAGATGCCGTTTTAACGAACAGTCAGACGGAGTATTTCAAGACGTTGACGGATTTGACGGAAATAGAAGAGGTATTCGCACAGGCATTGAAGCGGTGCAATATGCCGGAAACGGATGGAGAAACCGGTAATAGCAGTGGAGAAATGGAAGCAGGCTGTGAACTTGGCCTTTCCGTATTACGGGACGGCAGAGATGATGAAGCATGTGTGGGCATTGCCCTTGCGCTTTCGGAAAAGGAAATCTATTTTATTCCCTGTCAGGGGTTTATCACAAAGCAGTACCTTGCCGGAAAATTGAGCGATTTGAATAAAAATGAATTATGTAAACTTGATGTCTGCAATATCAAGCAGATTTACGATATGATAGAACAGGATGAGGCGGAAGAAACCGTCGGCGGGGACGGACTGGCTGCCTATCGGAAGAAGAAATATTTCGATATTCTTCTGGCGGCATATCTGTTGAATCCGCTCAAAAACGATTATGATACAGAATCCATCGCGGGCGAGCATCTCGGTCTGGTGATTCCGGACAGAAAACAGGTCTGCGGCAAAAACTCCTATCGGCAGACGATGGAGGAAAAAACGGAAGAATTGAAGGAATTTGCCTGTTTTCAGGCATATACCTGCCTGATGGCGGCGGGAGAACTGGGAAAGAAACTGGAAGAACAGGGAATGCTCGAACTGTTATATGAAATAGAGATGCCCTTGACGAAGGTTCTGTATGAGATGGAGTTATCCGGCGTTATGGTCCGGCCGGATGAGTTGAAGGCTTATGGTGAGGCATTGACAGGACGGATTGCGGAACTTGAACAGTCTGTCTGCGAACAGGCCGGCATGAAGTTCAACATCAATTCGCCGAAACAGCTGGGTGAAGTCCTTTTTGAAAAGATGGGTATTCCCGGTGGGAAAAAGACGAAGACAGGGTATTCGACGGCAGCGGATATTTTGGAAAAGCTGGCGCCTGATCATCCGATTATTGCGGATATTCTGGAATATCGGGGACTGGCGAAATTAAAATCGACCTATGCGGACGGGCTTGCCGTTTATATCGATGAAGGAAACCGCATTCATTCTACTTTTAATCAGACGATTACGGCGACAGGGAGAATCAGTTCCACGGAGCCGAATCTGCAGAATATTCCGATTCGTATGGAGCTCGGCAGGAGAATCCGGAAAGTATTCGTGCCGGCAGAGGGCTGCCTGTTCATGGACGCGGATTATTCCCAGATTGAGCTGCGCGTGCTCGCGCATATGTCTGATGATAAGCAGTTGATAGATGCTTATCAGATGGATCAGGATATTCACAGGATTACGGCTTCTAAAGTATTCCATACGCCTTTTGAAGAGGTAACGGATTTACAGAGAAGAAATGCCAAGGCGGTCAATTTCGGCATCGTATACGGCATCAGTTCTTTCGGGCTGAGTCAGGATTTGAGCATTTCCCGAAAAGAGGCCGCGGAATATATCGAACAGTATTTTGCGACGTATCCGGGAATCAAGATATTTCTGGATAAGTTGGTGGAAGATGCGAAGACCTGCGGTTATGTCAAGACCATGTTCGGCAGAAGAAGGCCGATACCGGAACTGTCGTCCAGCAATTTTATGCAGCGTTCTTTCGGAGAACGCGTGGCAATGAATTCCCCGATACAGGGAACCGCAGCGGATATCATCAAGCTTGCCATGATTCATGTATGGGCGAGACTGCGGAAAGAAAAACTTCGTTCCCGCCTGATCTTACAGGTGCATGATGAACTGCTGATTGAAGTTCATGCACCGGAAGAAGAGCAGGTAAGACGTATTTTATCGGAAGAGATGCAGGCTGCGGCGAAATTGTCTGTTGCGCTGGAAATTGACCTGCATACGGGGATGACGTGGTATGATGCCAAAGGGTGAAAAGGTTGAAAGAAAAGCGCTTTCAACTATTGATTTGAGTGTCTGCTGAAGCAGACAAATGGGTATAAGGATGAAGGTTATAGGAATCACGGGAGGCGTGGGCGCGGGAAAATCGGCGCTTCTGGCTTATGTGAAGGAGCATTATCGCTGTCGGGTGATTTTGGCTGATGAGGTGGCACATCAGGTTGAGGAGCCTGGGCAGGCGTGTTATCAGGAACTGGTGAAGCTGCTGGGAAACGAAATTTTGAACCCGGACGGGACAATCGATAAAAAGAGGATGGCAGAAAAGATTTTTGCGTGCAGTGCCGTTTTAGAGCAGGTGAACGCCATCGTGCATCCGGCGGTGAAGGAATATATTCTGCGGGAAATCGCACAGAGCAGGCAGGAAGAAAATGACGACTTTCTTTTTGTGGAAGCGGCGCTCTTGATCGAGGACGGCTATGGAGAAATTCTGGATGAACTCTGGTATATCCATGCGCGGGAAGATATCAGGCGAAGCCGTTTAAAAGCGGGGAGAGCTTATTCCGATGAAAAGATAGACCGTATTTTGAAAGAACAGTTATCTGAAAAAGAATTTAGACGGCATTGCGGGGTCGTGATCGATAACAGCGGAAGCCCTGCGGAGGCCTGTCAGCAGATTGATAGAAAATTGGGGGAATATCTGTGTCAGAAATGATGAAATTTCCGGGCCAGCTGGTGTTCGGGCTGGATATCGGGACAAGAAGCATTGTAGGAACGGTAGGATATCGAACCGGAGAACGGTTCCATGTAGTTGCTCAGTGCGTCAGAGAGCATGAAACGCGCGCTATGCTGGATGGCCAGATTCATGACATTCATAAAGTGGGAGCGACCATTAATGATGTGAAGTTTCATTTGGAAGAAAAAGTCGGCCGGAAACTCAAAGATGTCTGCATTGCTGCGGCAGGACGTGTACTGCGGACAATCACGACCCATGTGGAGCAGGAATTTCCCGGGGATAAAGAGATTGACGGGGAAGATATTTATGCGTTGGATTCCAGAGGCGTTGAGAAAGCATATGAGGAATTTCTGGAAACGAATGATACGGAGATAAAATTTTACTGTGTCGGCTATTCGGTTGTGCGGTATTATATGAATCATTATCCGATCAGCAATCTGGAAGGTCATAAGGCAGGAACGATCGGCGCCGATATTATTGCAACTTTTCTGCCTGACGATGTGGTGGACGGCCTGTATAAGGCGGTAGGGCTTGCCGGGCTTGAAGTGGTCAATCTGACGCTGGAGCCGATTGCCGCAATTCAGGTTGCAATACCGGAGATGTACAGGATGTTGAATATTGCGCTGGTGGACGTGGGAGCGGGTACATCGGATATTTCTATTACAAAAGACGGCAGCATTGTTGCGTATGGCATGATACCGATTGCCGGGGACGCGCTGACCGAGGTCATTGCCAAACATTGTCTTGTGGATTTTAAGACTGCGGAGAAGATCAAGCGGGCGGCAGGAGAAGAAGAGAACATCGAATATAAGGACATTCTGGGGCTGACACAGACCATTTCCCGTGAAAAGATTGCGGAAGTTTCCCGTCCTGTGATTCAGGATATGACAAAACGGGTCGCCGATAAAATTAAAGAACTGAATGGTGATAAATCGGTCAGTGCGGTATTTGTCGTCGGCGGCGGCGGAAGACTGCAGGGATATACGGAAAGCCTGGCCGAAGAACTCGATATTCAGAAAGAGAGAGTTGCGGTGCGCGGTGAAGAGGTCATGCAGCAGATTGCTTTTTATGAGGAAGACGCGAGAAAAGATTCTCTAATGGTGACACCGATTGGTATCTGTCTGAGTTTTTATGAGCAGAGCAATAATTTCATTTTTGTTTATTTTAATGACCAGAGAGTCAAACTTTATGATAACAATAAACTGGCGGTAGTGGATGCTGCCATGCAGGCGGAATTTACGAACGACGGACTTTTCCCGAAAAGAGGAAAAGCGCTGAACTATTTCGTCAACGGGAAACCTCGTATTACCAGAGGAATGCTCGGTGAAGCGGCGATCATCCGTGTGAACGGGCAGGAAGCGGATATTTATACGCCGATTCATGCAAACGATCATGTGAGGGTCATCGAATCGACGGCGGGAGAACCGGCGGCATTAGATATCAATCAACTTCCGGAATATGGTGCTGTTATGCCGGTCGAAGTGAACGAGCAGAAAGTGAAACTGCCCAAATTCGCAATGGTGAACGGGCAGCTTCAATCGGGTTATTATGGCATTCAGGAGAATGATTCGATTGAATTTCTGAATTATTATACGGTCCGTCAGATTGCCGAGTTCATGGATGTCATCATCAATCAGGATATGAATATTTATGTGAATAATAAGCTGGCTGACATGGATACGAAAGTATATGAGAATTTTGCCATTATCTGGACGATGGAAGAATTGCAGTTATCCGACAGGGATATTTATGGAAGCGGCGCGCCGGATACTTATGCCAATCTGCCGGAAGACGATGGCAGTTATATGAAGAGCGAGCCGAAGAAGGAGGAAAATCCGTTTGCAGCGGAGCAGGCAGCGATATACACGGGAGCATTAGCAGGCAGTACAGGAAGTACGGCGGGGATTTCTTCCGACAAAACAGCAGTGCCTGCCGGGAACACAGATTCCTCCGGCGATATGCCTGCTCTGGGAGCCACAGATTCCGCTGAGGCGGCGACCGCTCCGGAATCCGCAGCATCTTCTGAAACGACTGCATCTTCCGAACAAACGAGTATTCCCATGGCGATTCAGGTCATGGTCAACGGAGCGCCGGTCCGGTTGGAAGGGAAAACGAGTTATATTTTTGTGGATGTATTCGATTACATAAATTTTGATCTGTCGGTGCCGCAGGGAAGCGGTATCGCTACGGAACTGAATGGTAAAAACGCACAGTATATGGAGCCGATTCACAGCGGCGATGTAATTAAAATCTATTGGAAAGACTGAAAAATACTTATGAGACTATGCAGTATAGCGAGCGGGAGCAGCGGGAATTGTATTTATGCGGGCTCTGATACGACACACCTCCTGATTGATGTGGGTATCAGCGGCAAGCGTATTGAGGAAGGCGTTGCAACACTCGGATTAAAACTATCGGAAATAGACGGCATTTTTATTACCCATGAACACGCGGACCATATAAGCGGTCTCGGTGTTCTTGCAAGAAAATATGCGATTCCCATTTACGGAACGCACGGGACGATTCAGGCCATCCGGCAGACGGCTTCTCTCGGGAAAATAGACGATGCGCTTTTTCATTGTATCAGTGCCGACGAAAAATTTGTGATCAAGGATATGTCGCTGTATCCGATGCGGACTTCCCACGACGCGGCGGAGCCCGTAGCGTATCGGATCAGTCATGACAAGAAGAAAATTGGCATTATTACCGACCTGGGCTGTTATAACGATTATACGGTCGCCTGTCTGCAGGATTTGGATGTCCTGTATCTGGAAGCGAATCATGATGTCAATATGCTTCAGACCGGGCCATATCCTTATTATTTGAAACAGCGCATATTGAGCGAAAGAGGGCATTTATCCAATGAGGCATCCGGAAGGCTTTTATGCCGTCTGCTGAACGACCATATACAGGCGATCATGCTGGGGCATTTAAGCAAGGAGAATAATCTGCCGGAACTTGCCTATGAGACGGTCAAGGTCGAGATCATGATGTCGGATACGGACTATCAGGCGGATGATTTCCCGATTTATGTGGCAAAGAGAAGCGAAGTATCTCAAATGATTGAACTATAGGCGGAAAGGAAATAGTATAGAGATGAAAAAAACAATTATTACAGTGGTAGGAAAAGATACGGTCGGCATCATTGCCAGGGTGTGCACCTATCTGGCGGACAATCAGATCAATATTCTGGATATTTCACAGACAATCGTACAGGATTATTTTAATATGATGATGATCGTGGATACGAATCATACGCAGAAAGAATTTGGCGTCATCGCGGAAGAACTGGCAAAGCTCGGAGAGAGCATCGGTGTGATCATCAAATGCCAGAAGGAAGAAATCTTTAACAAGATGCACAGAATATAAGAGAGCAGTCCGGCGGCGAAAAGCATCGCAGGCACGGCTTTGGACCGAACGGTCATGGATTGAAGGCAGAAAGGAAGAAAACATATTGATCAATATATTTGAAGTGGCAGAGACGAATGAAATGATCGAGAAAGAAAATCTGGATGTGCGGACGATTACGCTTGGCATCAGTCTGCTCGACTGTATCGATTCGGATTTGTATCAATTAAATGAGAAGATACATCATAAAATATATGAGGCGGCCAAAAGCCTTGTGGAGACGGGAGAGCAGATTTCCAGAGAATATGGGATTCCTATTGTTAACAAGCGGATTGCCGTGACGCCGATTGCGCTCGTAGGCGGGGCAGCCTGTAAAACGGAAGAGGATTTTGTGTCGATTGCCCGTACGCTCGATAGAGTAGCGCATGAAGTAGGCGTGAATTTTATCGGCGGTTATTCCGCGCTGGTATCGAAAGGAATGACCGCGGCGGATGAACTGCTGATTCGCTCGATTCCGAAGGCACTTTCCGTAACGGAAAGGGTGTGCAGTTCTGTTAACGTGGGTTCTACCAAGAGCGGTATCAATATGGATGCCGTAAAACTGACAGGAGAGATTATCAAACGGACGGCGGAGGCGACGAAGGATGCGGATTCTTTAGGATGTGCCAAACTTGTCATTTTCTGCAATGCGCCGGACGATAATCCGTTTATGGCAGGCGCTTTTCATGGAGTGACGGAAGCGGATAAGATCATCAATGTCGGAGTCAGCGGTCCGGGTGTTGTGAAGACGGCGCTTGAAAAAGTCCGCGGAGAGAATTTTGAAGTGCTTTGTGAGACCATTAAGAAAACTGCTTTTAAAGTGACCCGTGTCGGCCAGCTGGTGGCAAAAGAGGCATCCAAAAGGCTTCAGGTCCCGTTCGGTATCGTAGACCTGTCCCTTGCACCGACGCCGGCGATTGGGGACAGCGTGGCGGATATTTTATGTGAGATAGGCTTGGAACATGTGGGTGCGCCCGGTACGACAGCGGCGCTTGCTCTTTTAAATGATCAGGTAAAAAAAGGCGGCGTGATGGCATCTTCCTATGTAGGGGGATTGAGTGGAGCATTTATTCCGGTCAGCGAAGATCAGGGCATGATCGATGCCGTGACCGCAGGTGCGTTGACGTTGGAAAAGTTGGAAGCGATGACCTGTGTCTGCTCCGTAGGACTGGACATGATCGCAATTCCGGGAGATACGAAAGCAACGACGATTTCCGGTATCATTGCCGATGAGATGGCTATTGGCATGATCAATCAGAAAACGACGGCTGTCCGTCTGATTCCAGTCATTGGAAAAGACGTGGGAGAGACCGTGGAGTTCGGCGGTCTGCTCGGCTATGCGCCGATCATGCCGGTCAACCAGTTCTCATGCGATGATTTTGTGAACCGCGGCGGCAGAATCCCGGCCCCGATTCACAGCTTTAAAAATTAAGTCCTGGTCGTGAGAGGACGATTGAACAGGAAATGCAGTATTGAGAAAGCATATAGGGTGGAAAGGCAGTCATAAATGTCAGAAAAAGCTTTAAAACCGAAAACACATAAGATGACAGAGGGGAATCCGTTTCGTACGATTCTCCTTTTTGCAGTGCCGATGATCCTTTCGAATCTTTTTCAGCAGCTGTATAACGTTATTGATACGATCATCGTAGGTAAAAGACTGGGAACGGAAGCGCTTGCGGCAGTCGGAAGCGCGAGCAGCATTACGGCGGTCTTTGTGCAGCTGGCGACGGGTCTTGCGCTTGGCGGTTCTATCGTCATCGCGCAGTATTTCGGGGCAGGAAGAACAGAGAAAATATGGCAGTGCATGACTACATCCGTTCTTTTTTCGGCAGGTGTTGCATTTCTCTCAACGGCAGGTATCTGGGCTGGGGCGGAGCCGCTTCTGCGGCTGGTCAATACACCGGAAGAAATTGTCGCAATGGGAGTCAGTTACCTGCGTTTCTATTTTCTGGGGTGCGTTCCGATTTTTGTTTATAATGCGTTGAACGGTGTTTATGTGGCACTTGGAGATTCCAGAACACCGCTTAAATTTCTGATTCTTTCTTCAGTACTCAATGTGCTTTTAGACCTGTTTTTTATCATCGGGCTGCATGGCGGTGTCGGCGGAGCGGCTTTGGCTACGGCAATTTCGCAGTTTGCCGCCGCGATGTTCGCGGTGAAGGATATGCCGAAGCTGTTAAAAGAGTTTGAACGCGGCAGGTCCGGCGCCCTGTTCGATAAGGCGCTGTTGTTTACAATGCTGCGATTTGCCCTGCCTTCGGCGCTGCAGCAGTCCATCGTATCGGTAGGTTCCGTCATCGTGCAGGCGACAATCAACAGTTTTGGTTCGGCGGTCATCGCGGGGAGCGCGGCTGCGGCCAAAGTCGTCAATCTGGCAACGGCTGTTCCCATTAATTACAGCAATGCCTATGCGAATTATGTAGGACAGAACATCGGGGCGTGCAAAGAAGAGCGCATTCGGCCGGGACTTTGGGCATCTATTTTAAGCTGTGGAGGACTTTCCCTGCTGTTGACAGCCGTTTTTGAGATGTTTCCAAATCAGATTATTCGGCTTTTTATAGAAGAGGCGGAAACAGACCTGGAAGAGGTCATTGCGGTGGGAACTGCTTATATCAGAGTCGTAGGCGCGTTCCTTGTTATCTTTTCCACCTTTATGCTGGTGAAAGCGACGTTCAAAGGAAGCGGGGATATGAGCTGGTTCATTCTGACAACGCTGCTCAGTTTTTTTATCCGGCTGTTTTTGACGGTCGGTTTTGCAGAGGTTGTCGGTGTGGAGATCATCTGGTGGGCATTCTGCGCCGGCTGGACGATTGCACTGCTCGTTGCAGCCGCCAGATATTTTCAGGGCGGCTGGCGGATGAAGAGCATTACTGGTGCAGATGATTCTTGATCGCTTCAAAACTTTCTTTACTGATGACATGCTCCATTTTACAGGCATCTTCCACGGCGGTCTTTTCATTGACGCCGAGCTCCATCAGCCAGCGGGAGAGCAGCAGATGGCGCTCATACATGGTCTCTGCGATCTGTCTTCCGGCATCGGTCAGTGTGATGAAGCCGCTGTCGTCTACTCTGATATAACCGTTTTCACGGAGGTTCTTCATAGCGACGCTGACACTCGGCTTTTTGTATTCCAGTTCGTGGGCAATATCGATGGAGCGGACGTTTCCCTTTTTTTGCCCAAGCATTAAAATCGTTTCCAGATAATTTTCGGCTGATTCCTGTATTTTCAAGATGATACCTCCGTACTTTGCAATGATATGAACAAAAAATACTGTAAGTTTACTGTTTAGTGTAACATAAACGAAAGCACTTTGCAAACTTCCGAAGGCAAAAGATTGCGAGATGAAAAGATTGCAGGAGCAAAAAAGTGCAGAAATATTTACAGAGATATTTAAAGGGAAATTTAAAGGAATATATTGCAGAAATGTATTGCCTGTTTTATAGGGGCTATGTTATAGTATGCTAATAATGATAATGAGCAGGAGGTAGCTGTATGGCGGAAGAACATAAGAAGGGCTTAAACGCCGATCTGGTATGGAACGACCTGATGAGCTGCTGCAGAAGCGAAGGTGTCTGCGGACAGTGTCAGCAGGAGAAGTGCACGATTGGTTATGCCAAACAATGTATCGGTAATTATAAGAAGGAACCGAAAAAGGAAGTTCCGGAAGGTACGGAAAATGTTCCGACGACAGATTTTAAAGTATTTGATGAGGTTGAACTGGAAACTGCAATCGCACATATCCTGAAAGAGTGCAAAGACTGT
The DNA here is from genome assembly GCA_947178125.1 of uncultured Lachnospiraceae bacterium. Taxonomy (GTDB): domain Bacteria; phylum Bacillota; class Clostridia; order Lachnospirales; family Lachnospiraceae; genus UBA3282. The sequence goes on from CAMWXB010000039.1 coordinate 23,309, forward strand.
AAAGAAGACCATACGGAAGAATGCATCATTAATGTTGTCCGTAACTGCTATGAGGTCGGTCTTTTAGGTGACGTGCAGCCCTACGAAGGAAGTGCGCTGCAATATTTGATGTATCTGCAGAGTAATTATCCGGAGAAATCGTTACATATTGCAGAACTTTATAGACAGCAGCAATCATAAAACTTCTGCCCTGTGCCAAATGTTTTTCAAACGGTACAGGGCAGTTTAAATTTCTGATCAGCCGTCTAACGCATCCGCTTCCCGGTTATTGTATTTGGCCAGTATCGTGTGAATTTTCTCTGTCGGCGTATAAATATTTGACATGGAAGCATCGTGGTTCATGAAGTTGATGATCGAAGCGATGAATTTGCTCATATCCGCTTCCTGATAATAGGGTTTTTCTTTTAATTCCGGCGGCTGATAGCATAGATTCGTCGTAATGATGCGGTCGAAATAGCATTGCTCGTAAGCTTTGTCAAAAGCTTCAAGCCCGTCCGTAAAAAGGCCGAAAGTACAACAGATGAAAACGCGTTTCGCATTCATTTTTTTCAACTGTTTGGCGGTATCTATCATACTTCCGCCGGAAGATATCATATCGTCGATGATAATGACATCTTTGCCGTCAATATTATCCCCCAGAAATTCATGTGCAACGATTGGGTTCTTGCCGTTTACGATCGTGGAGTAATCACGGCGTTTGTAGAACATTCCCGTATCCACACCGAGCACGTTCGCAAAATATACGGCTCTGTCAAGAGCGCCTTCGTCCGGACTGATGACCGTCGTATGTTCTTTGTCGATCAGTAAATCTTTGGTCGTATGAAGTAGTGCGCGCATGAACTGATAATGCGGCGTATAATTATCGAAGCCTTTGATCGGAACGGAGTTCTGGACTCTTGGGTCATGGGCATCGAAGGTAATGAAATTGGAAACACCCATACTCATCAATTCCTTGATTGCGTAAGCGCAGTCTAATGATTCCCGGCCGTTTCTTTTGTGCTGTCTGCCCTCATAGAGGAAGGGCATGATGACATTGACGCGGTGGGCCTTGCCGTTGATTGCGGCAATGATTCTTTTCAGATCCTGATAATGGTCGTCGGGCGACATATGATTCGTAAATCCATTCATGGAATAGGTCATGCTGTGGTTGCAGACATCCGTCAGAATAAAGATGTCTTTTCCTCTGACGGAAGTATTGAGAACCGCTTTCCCTTCGCCGCTGCCGAAACGCGGGCAGTCAACTTCAATAAGATAGTTATCTTCCATGTAGCCATAGAAAGCAGGGTCGTTTTTGAAGCTGTTGTCCAGATTCTGTCTGAATTCTACCAGATAGCTGTTGATCTTCTGAGCCAGCGGAAGAGCGGCCTCGGTTGACAGTATCATAATCGGAGCAACAGGCATTGCTGTCTTTAGTTGTTCTATATTTGGCATAATATTCTCCAATCTGTAAAAAAATATCTCACTTTCTTTATATCATTATGCTAGTGACACGTCAAGGAAATTCTTGTAATATAGTGTGAGAAGAACTTCTAAAAGACTCGCAGCAAGGGCATGCCTAAGTTTCACCTGAAGGTGAAATATCAAGAAGTTCTACGATTTGCCGAAGGCAAATCTTTTCTCACAAGGCGAACAAGTTCGCCTCAAAGAATGCCCCCAAAACGGGCACTCTTCCCGGAATGATCACAATAGATCTTTTCTAAGAATGAGCAGGTAGATTGGAGTATGACGATGAAGCGGACGGCACATATCATTAAAAGCATTTTGGAAGATTCCATCGCAGGGGAAATGGGGATTGAAGCGGGCGATGCGCTTCTTGCGATAAACGGGCAGAATATTACGGATATTTTTGACTATCAGTATCTGATTCAGGATGAATATATTGAAGTGCTGATCCGTAAACCGGACGGCGAAGAATGGCTGTTGGAAATCGATAAGGACTATGAGGAGGATTTGGGCATAGAATTTGAGAACGGCCTGATGGACGATTACCGTTCCTGTCGTAATAAATGTATTTTCTGTTTTATAGACCAAATGCCGAAAGGAATGCGGGAAACGCTGTATTTTAAAGATGATGATTCAAGACTTTCTTTTTTACAGGGAAATTATGTGACGCTGACCAATATGTCCGATGAGGATATCGAAAGGGTCATCCGCTATCATCTATCGCCCATTAACATTTCTTTTCAGACGACGAACCCGGAACTTCGCTGCAAGATGCTCCATAACCGGTTCGCCGGGGAAGCGCTCGCGCAGGTGAAGAAGCTCTATGATGCGGGTATTGCCATGAACGGGCAGATCGTTCTCTGTAAAGGTGTCAATGACGGTGCCGAACTGGAACGGAGTATTTCCGACCTGACGGCTTATCTGCCGCATTTGGAGAGCGTTTCGGTAGTGCCGGTCGGCCTGTCCAGGTTCCGTGACGGCCTGTATCCGTTAGAGCCTTTTGAAAAAGAAGATGCGGTGCAGGTGCTGAACTGTATCCATAAATGGCAGGAAGAACTCTTTCCAAAGTACGGACTGCATTTTGTACATGCTTCCGATGAGTGGTATATTTTGGCGGAACAGGAACTGCCGGAGGAGGAACGTTATGACGGCTACCTGCAGTTGGAAAACGGTGTCGGTATGCTGCGGCTTCTGATAAATGAATTTGAGGAAGCTATGGAAGAACTGCCGTCAGAAAGTGAACTTCCGGGAAAGAGTGAAGAATTGTCCCTTGTAACGGGAAAACTGGCCTATCCATATATCAAACAGATGGCCGAACGTATGATGCAGCGTTTTGACAGGCTTTTGATACATGTCTATGATATCACGAACTGTTTTTTCGGGGAACGGATTACCGTATCGGGACTTTTAACGGGACAGGATATTATCGGGCAGCTGCGCGGCAAAAAACTCGGGGAACGCATCCTGCTGCCACAGAATGTTCTGCGAAGCGGTGAGGATTATTTTTTGGATGATATTACGGTCGCAGAGATGGAAAAGGCTTTACAAGTGAAGGTAGATATTGTAAAATCAAGCGGACGCGAGTTTGTTAATACGATTTTAGGATTGAATGAGGAATGAAAAAATGGGAAAGAAAAAATCCAGACCGGTCGTGGCGGTAGTGGGCAGGCCCAATGTGGGGAAATCCACGCTGTTCAACGCGTTGGCAGGAGATAATATATCAATTGTAAAAGATACGCCGGGTATTACGCGCGACAGGATTTATGCCGATGTCACATGGCTCGATATGAATTTTACCTTAATAGATACGGGCGGTATTGAACCGGAGAGCAAAGACATTATTCTGAGTCAGATGCGTGAGCAGGCGCAGATTGCAATCGACACCGCGGACGTTATTATTTTTATGGTGGATGTCAAACAGGGCCTTGTGGATACGGATTCCAAAGTGGCGGATATGCTGCGCCGCAGCGGTAAGCCCATCGTGCTTGCCGTCAATAAAGTGGACAGTTACCAGAAATACATGATGGATGTATATGAGTTCTATAATCTCGGCATCGGGGAGCCGTTTGCTATTTCTTCTGCCAATAAGCAGGGGATTGGCGATCTGCTGGATGAAGTTTCTTCTCATTTCGATAAGGGGAAGGCGCAGGAAGAGGATGAGGATGAGCGGACGCGGATTGCCATCGTCGGGAAGCCCAATGTGGGAAAATCTTCCATCATCAATAAGCTGATTGGGGAAAACCGGCTCATTGTATCCGATATCGCGGGTACGACGCGGGATGCGGTCGATACGGAAGTCACTTATCATGGAAAAGAATATGTATTTATCGATACGGCCGGTCTGCGGCGGAAAAATAAGATTAAAGAGGAACTGGAGCGGTATATGATCATCCGCACTGTAACGGCTGTGGAGCGGGCGGACATTGTTGTGCTCGTTATCGATGCGGTGGAAGGCGTAACGGAGCAGGATGCCAAGATAGCGGGGATTGCGCATGACAGAGGGAAGGCGACGATCATTGCGGTCAATAAATGGGATTTGATCGAGAAGGACAATAAGACCGTCAACCAGTTCACCCAGAAGATCAGGCAGATTCTTTCCTTTATGCCTTATGCCGAAATTATCTTCATTTCCGCGGAGACGGGGCAGCGGCTGACGAAACTCTATGAAACGATTGATATCGTGTATGAGAACCATGCGATGCGCGTTGCAACGGGCGTTTTAAATGAAATTCTGGCAGAAGCGGTGGCGATGCAACAGCCGCCCTCGGATAAGGGAAAGAGGCTCAGGTTGTATTATATTACGCAGGCAGCGGTCAAACCGCCGACTTTCGTGATTTTTGTGAACGATAAGGAACTGATGCATTTTTCTTATACGAGATATATCGAGAATCAGATTCGGGAGGCCTTTGGATTCAGAGGAACACCGCTTAAATTTATCATTAGGGAAAGAAAGGAAAATAAGTAAAGTGGAACGGATAATTTGTTTGGCTATCGGATATGTGTTCGGCCTTTTTCAGACCGCCTATATCTATGGGAAACTGCATGGAATAGACATCAGAAATTATGGAAGCGGCAATGCCGGAACGACGAATACCCTGCGGGTACTCGGTACAAAAGCGGGACTGATCGTGCTTTTCGGTGATATTATGAAATGTATTCTCGTCGTTGTACTTACAGGATTTTTGTACGGCAAGAGCCATCCGGATACCATTTATCTGTTAAAGCTTTATGCGGCTGCCGGGGCGATACTAGGGCATAATTTTCCTTTTTACCTTCATTTTAAAGGCGGAAAAGGCATTGCGGCTACGGCGGGGCTGATTCTTTCTTATCATCCTTATTTTATCCCGATGGGCGTGATTTTGTTCTTTGGTGCCTTTTTCCTGACGCATTATGTTTCATTGGGTTCCCTGCTCGTTTATGCGGGATTTATGATTGAAATCATTGTGCTCGGGCAGATGGGGACTTTCGGGCTGAATCAGGCACATTTGATCGAACTTTATATTATTGCGGCGTTTTTAACAGTTATGGCGTATTATAAGCACAGAGAGAACATAGCCCGGCTGTTGAAAGGTGAAGAGAGAAAGACTTATCTGACTCATAAAAAAGATTCGTAGACTAAATAATTGTGAAAGGCGGAAAAGAAATGGCGGATATCAGTATTATCGGGGCGGGAAGCTGGGGAACGGCACTGGCATTATTACTTTACCGAAACGGACATCATGTGACGGTCTGGTCGATTGTGGAGCAGGAAATCGAAATGCTTCGGAAAGAGCATGAGCATAAAGAGAAGCTTCCGGGTGTAAAACTGCCGGAGGATATGGTATTTACGACTAATCTGGAAGCGGCGGTCAAGGGAAAAGATGTGCTGGTGCTGGCGGTACCTTCTCCCTATACGAGGTCTACATCCAAAAATATGGCTCCTTATGTGAAAGAAGGGCAGATTATCGTCAACGTGGCAAAGGGTATCGAAGAAACGACTTTATTTACCTTATCGGAGATTATTGAAGATGAGATTCCACAGGCGGAAGTAGCGGTTCTTTCCGGGCCTTCCCATGCGGAAGAGGTTGGTCGGGGCATTCCAACGACGATTGTTGTGGGAGCCAGAAAAAAGGATGTGGCGGAATATCTGCAGAATATCTTCATGAATGAAGTTTTCCGCGTTTATATCAGTCCTGATGTGCTCGGTATCGAGCTTGGGGCGGCGTTAAAGAATGTTGTTGCACTGGCGGCCGGTATCGCAGACGGTCTCGGTTACGGTGACAATACGAAGGCGGCGCTGATTACGAGAGGTATAGCGGAAATCGCAAGACTCGGAACCGCTATGGGAGGAAAATGGGAAACTTTCTGCGGATTGACAGGAATCGGCGATTTGATCGTCACTTGTGCCTCCATGCACTCCCGGAACAGACGCGCGGGTATCCTCATTGGACAGGGTCATACGATGGAAGAAGCAATGGCGGAGGTCAAGATGGTCGTGGAAGGCGTTTATTCGGCGAAGGCGGCGATGGGACTCGCAGAGAAGTATGATGTACAGCTTCCGATCATCGAGCAGGTCAATGAAGTGTTGTTTCAGGGGAAATCTGCGGCAGAGGCGGTCGGAAGCCTGATGCTGCGGGATAAGAAGATTGAGAATCCGCTGATTCCGTGGGAAGCGTAAGAAGAAATCCCAAAGACGTTCCGCCGGTCAATTTCAAAAGAAAATTTTGATAATTGAGTAGACTTTGTATCTAAATTGTGATATAGTTATATCAATGAACATTTAATCAGCAACCAGAGTCACAACAAAGGCGGTGATCATATGACAGACAGCGAAAAACTTGATTTGTTACTTATGAAGGTAGCAGGACTTGACGAAAAAGTAACAGGGCTTGATGAAAAAGTAACAAGGCTTGAAAAGGATATGATAGATGTAAAAGACGATTTGAGGCGTTTACATCATGATGATGCTTTGATACTTGATGAAGTAGAAAGAGTATACGAAATACTTTTAAGTCATATGAACGACACAACAAAGCATACAGCATAATAAGATGAATTAATCTATCATCAGCATCGTTTATGCAGCGCATAAGTTAGAGGAAAATCAGAAATAGAACCGATGGGGCATCGTTTGGGTGCCCTTTTGTCGATGGCAGATATTAAGTGTCTATAGGAAGGATAGCGGGAAGATGAAAGCTCTATTGGTGGATGATGATGTGCAATATTGTGAAATTTTTCTGGATTGCCTGAAAAGAATTTCCGGCGAGCTGGAGCTGGAGGTGTCCTGCGAGGTCAGCCATGATGTCGGCTGGGTTTTGAAGAACTGGCCCGGCTATGATGTCTATTTTCTGGATATTGAGATGGAAGGGCTGAACGGCATCGAACTGGCGGAGGAAATCAGAAGGAAAAGCGTATCCGGTGAAATTTTCTTTGTCAGCTTCCATGAGAATTATGTCTTTGATGCGTTCGGTTTAAAAGCGGGCGGATTTATCCGAAAAAAGGAATTGCAAAGTGATTTGCAGAAAGCGCTGCTATCAGCCATGAAACGTGAAATGAAAGCCCAGTTCATTGTGAAAATCCGAATGGATAACGGAGAGGCTTTGAGCGTTAAGCCGGCGGAACTTCTCTATTGTCAGAGCGAAGAGCATTATGTACGGTTCTTATGGCAGGATGAAAAAAGCGGGTTGTACCGCGTAAAGTTGAACGTGGTGGAGAAGGCACTGAAAGAATATTATTTTCTAAGGGTACATGAAAGATATTTGATTAACCGGAAGTATATCAGAACTTTGCAGGCGGATAAATTGTATATGATGAACGGCCGTGAAATTCCGATCAGCCGCTCCTATAAGAAGAAAGTGCAGATGATACTTCTTGATTTGAAAGAACGATAAGGAAATTTGTATCATGGCGGAAATAGCAGCAAATCTGTTTGAATCTATCCTATTTGTTATTTTTCTGACAATCTTTTTAAAACCGAAGCAGGGAAAAAGAGCGTTTTTCTGTCAGGCGTTTGTGGCGTCCGTTTTATTATTCCTGAATATTACCTGTTCAGACTATTTCGGTACTTATAGCGTTTATACCATTTTGGTTGATTTCCTGGTCACGCTATTGTTTTGGAAATGGAGTCTAAACGGGTCTTTTCCGCAGTTTTTTATGGGATTTGCATTATATTGGTTTGGTCTCGATTTCAGCGTTTTCATTATGCTTTATATTTTTTCTCAGTTTAGCATAGAAGTGGTTGGAGCATCCACCTCTGTAAATGCCCCATACAGGATCGTTTGTCTTATTTTTTCCCGAATTCTGATACTGCTTTATACTGTGATCGTATTATATAACCGAAAGAAGTTCAGATATTACCATAATCAGATTTTTTTAATTTGCTATGTGCTCATTCCGGTAGCGGCGCTGAGTATTCTGGCGATACTGGTTCGGACCATGATCGATTTATATTACATCGAGCCGGAAACGGCCAGTAAGATTATTTATATTGCAATATGTACATGTGCCATGTTCGTGCTGATTCTCTTTTTATCGGTCAGCGTATCGAGAAAGCAGGAAAAAGAGCGGGAAGTACAGCGGCTGAATGATATGATAGAGATACAGAAGCAGTCGCTGGAAAATTATGTTTCTGGGGAAAGGGCGCTGTACAGACAGCGGCATGAGCTGGAACATAAGTTTTACTCGATACAATATTTACTGGAACAGGACCGGATTTCGGAAGGTATGGAAATCTTTCGCGAAACGATCGACGGGCTGTGCGGAAATGCTAAGAATATGACGATTTCCGGTAATATTATCGATACGGTCATCAGCAATAAGGAAAAGAAGTATGATTCGAGCCGGATTAACGTTGAAAAAGAGATTGCGGTCAGCGGTGAAGAAAAACTTGATCTGGTGGATTTGTGCATTCTGGTCGGAAATCTGGTCGAAAATGCTATGGAAGCGGCCGGTCAGAGTGAGGCTAAAAAAGTCAGGATTGAGATAAAAGAGCCGTATGGATGTTTGTGTATTTTTGTCAGCAACAGTTTTTCCGGTGCGGACAGCGATGTAAAGAATCTGCGGTCGATGAAAAAGGAGATTCAAAAGCACGGGTTCGGCATACAGAGCGTGAAAGAGATTGTCAACAGATATCAGGGGGAGTTTGAGACTTTCTATGAAGGTGAATGGTTCTATGCACGGGTGATTATCTATTACCAAACTTGACAAAAAAATGTTAAATTTGACAAAGGAATTCATCTTATCCGTAAAGAGATATATAGTGGATACAGGCGGGTAGGGTAATTGAATGATAAAAAATACAGAAGGAATTGGGGACTGCCCGCGAAAGAGGGTGCGTCCCTTTTTCTTTTGCTGATTGTGAATTTTCTTACTGTGAACGATTATGATGTCGAAATAGGAGTAAAGGAAACTATGAGAAGAATGGTGAGAAGAATGGGCAGAAAACGAATACGTCTGGTATTTGCTGTTGTGTGCGGCTTATTTGTCATGATAAATCCGCTGACCGTACGGGGAAGCGACGAAGCGCAGCCGGAGGAAAATGATTATTGCAGTATAAACGATTTTGAGGATTTCCATTATTATCTGTTTTGCAATACTGATATAGGAACAACGGCAGTGGGCGTTAATCCGACCATAAGCGCATTTATCGGGGGTGATGCGGAAACGATGGAAGAGGGCGTGGAACTTTATCAGGAGTTCATGGAACCGATTTGGAAAATTGACCACGGGGAATACATGGATTTAAGATATATCTCTCCGGATGGCAGTTTGGCTGTAACACTGGAAGGCGATGAAAGGGACTGTCTGCTCTGGAGATGGCGCCTTTTTGAGGGAGAAAAAGAGAAAGACTGGCAGGAAGAGGATATAAGATATTATGGTTACAACCCTTTCCAGATTGTAATAAACGGAGATTTCTATACAGTGGCGGATAGTGAAATACTCTATCAGACAATGGACAGATTAGAAGATGAAACGGGATATTATCACTGTGTAGAGTTCAATGAACAGGGAAATCTGGCGGCAGGAGGTAAGTGTAACATATTGAGCGATACAAGTGAAATGGAAATATGTGATTTGGAGAGTGAAGAGGTTCTGGTAACTTTTTATCAGGGAGACGAATTTGAATATGTGTATCAGATTCAGGGGGATCGAGAGAACGGGAAAGTCGTGTACCAGTTGGGCAGCCGCGATTTTTATGAATATGCTTATCCGTCAGGAGAAACCAGGTATCTTGGGAAAGATATGTATTATCCGTGGTATAGTCCGGACGGTAAGTATATAGCTTATTCCAGCCCGGATGGGGAAGCGTGTTATGACCTGGATGAAGAAGAGGCGGAAGAGGTGACCAAAATACTTCCGGGAATCTATATTTTAGAAGTGGAAACCGGGAAGACAGCGTATATAAAGCAGGATATAGATGCTATATATTGGGCTGACAGGCTGAATACCCGTTCTTTCCAGTGGGTAGAAAAGGATTGTTTTGAAAAAATGATGGAGGAGAGGGGACAGTATGATTCCATTGGAAGCACTGCATTAACAGAAGATTATGCAGAACAGATAATAAAAGAAGCTGATAACGCCATACAGGCGGCTATGAAAAAATCTGATATTTATCAAAAGGAACAGCCTGCAGAAGAGGAAATAAGAGAGTACCTCTCCCACTACTTTGACCAGGACATTTTGGATTATGTTTTATTTGTATATCAGATTAAAATAGAGGATGGAAAATGTTCTTATCGGTATTATGATCATGATTCAAATTTTTATATGGATACAGAAAAGGATATGGAAATCATCAGGCAGGGAGAAGGATATTGCGACATACATGTCACTTTTGTGCACAGCTGGGAGAGAAAACGGGATGAAGAGAGAGTAACGGTAAGGATAGAGAAAAATGAGACCGGGCGTTGGGTCATATCGAAAATGAATCAATGGTATAATGATTTTCGGTATTATTATATGCCGGAACCGGATTATGTCCCGGAATATCTGACAGAAGATATGGCTGAATGGATGATACGGGAATTTGGAACAGATGAGAACGGAGAGATGACCGGGATTTATGTTGAAACCGATGAAGAAGGTTTTATTTTGGCGGGGAGCAGTGTAAGAAAACTTGAGAAACAGGAGATAGATTCCCTTTCCCGGTATGAAATGTTTCTGGCGGTACAGGAGATTTATGCCAGAAATGGGAAGAAATTTGATGATGTCATGCTGTATGGATATTTTCAAGAGAAACCATGGTATGAACCCTATAAGCAGGTTTTTGATGAAAATAATCTGACAGAGGTAGAACGGTATAATATTGAACGGCTTACAGAAGCGGGCGATTTAGGGGAAATGGCGCAGGCGGCCTATGGAAACAGATATGAAGAAGAGGAGAAAATGAGCGGGCAGTCTTTGCGTGCAGAGGAGGCGGCGTGTATTATAGGAGGCGCTTTTGCCGGTCTGGACAATATTTTTACGGCCAAATCCGTAAATAAGGTGGAAGAAAACTCGGATGGTGTAGAGATATATTTTTCGTTGGGGGAGTATGCAGAGGAACGACGGTTAAAAGAATATGTATCTGCATGGTTTTCGGAGGAAGTATTCGATCAGCTTATGGATATGTGCTTTGTGATGTATGGCGTTGTGAAAGATGACGATGGGCATTATGTTTTAATGCGCGGACTTACACGCCCGATGGAACAGTATGTTTTGGATGATTTTGGGAGTGTCGTGATAAAAAGTTATAATGATACAGAATGTACCGTGACGGTTCCGTTTCAGAACCTGGAGAACACCTGTACCAGCAGTGAAGGGGAAATCCGGTTGAGACGGGAGAAAGACGGATGGGTCATTTCAAAGATATCAGAGCCGTATTATGATAAGGATTATTCTAAATAAGAGGCAGTGACAAGGGGATACAGGTTTATGGAGCAGAAAACCGGCCGCAGACCGGAATGGTCTGCAATGAAGAAACGGGTCATACTTTTTAGTCTGATAGCGGGCAGTATAGTTGGTATGTTGATGCGGCTGCTGTTTATTTTTAAAATTGCAGAATGGACAGGGATAAAGCAGTATATGAAAGAGCTTTCGCAGGTTCAGAATGTGTTCGATGAAATGATGGCGAACGATGCCGCAGCATTGCAATATTCGGCAAACATCTGGAACATCAAAAATGAAAGGCCCCATTTCAGGTACCTGCGCATGGAATACAAAAATGTGGAGGGCAATATTTCTTCTGATGTATTTATTCCTTTTGGTTCCCGTTCAGGGTTGTATGTAGATGCGCCTCTCTATATATCATTTGTGCCGCATGATGAAGAAGGGAATGAACTGGCGGTCATCAGCTTTGCCTATTATCAAAAAGTTCGTAAACTCTATATTTACAGCAGGTATTCCGTAGATGTGGAAGAACCGCTTTCCTGGGAAGAACTGGAATCGTATAAAGACTACCTGCTGCATGATGTCGTAATAGGAAGTTATCTGGATAATGGATGGAGCCGGTTTTCTATGGACGATCTGGGAGACTTTGAGATCATAGATTACCTGATGCCCTATGCGTACTGTGGTATGCCGGACAGGGAAGTGGACAGGACAGAGGTGGATGAGCATGGAGTAAGCTATATCATATGGCTGAAGACTGACAGTATGCTCTGTATACAGCAGGAGATTCAACATGATGACAGAAGGGTATGGGGAACGAGATTAGAACATCCATTAATGCTCACAGACGAAATCTTCGGGCGCGATGCAGGAGCTTCCCGCTTTGCAGTGCAGATTGATGGAAGGGACTGCGGATTGGCCGATTTGATAGAGGTCAATGATGATTTCATTGAATGGGTAAAGTACAGCGGACAGGCAGTAGGAAATTTGCAGCGCATATCTCTGGACAGGGAGACCGGATGCGGGGAGACGCAGCAGATGCTGCAGAACTTTCCGGAAGAGAAGATGCAGGCGGTATTGGAGCATTGTGAATTTTATATAGAGCCGGGATATCTGCATGTCCGTTTTCCTTATTGGGATTATGAATCGGAGGAACCCGCATTTGTGATGAACGGAAATGATTTATGGAGAGGGTGGCTGACAATGCGGGCGGATGATATGGAAAGGTTTTTAAAGGTGGAAAAATGGTAAAGAAGAAAAGTGTTCGGATAGCGGTCTATATCATCGCTGTTTTATCTGTCATTTTGGCCGTGGGTATCTTTGCATCCAGGGACAGAATCGACCCGAATATCAGGAATGTTTTCGATGAAATGATAGAGAAAGATTATATCGTGATGGAAGATGCGGAACATATCACGGCGGGTGGATATGATGCAGTCCGTCTGCTCTGGCCGGTGAAAGAAGGAACCCCGCTCAGGATAGGACTAATCTACAGTATGGAATATAAAAAACTATATATTTATGGCGATGCCTGTATGCCGGAAGAGACACAGGGTATGAGTTATCAGGAATATTTTGAAAAAAGTCTCATGAAATATGGAATCACATGGGAAGAAGTAGAGGACAGCAAGGAAGCTTTTATCTGCAAAAACATGCTGGAGAAGTGGTTTACGGAGCATAAGAGCAGTTTTACCAAGGATAGGCTGGGGGAACTGGAAGTGCTGGATTTCCTGATGCCCTATGAATACTGTGGGAAGGACAATAGTAGCTGGAAGACCGTGACAGAGACGGTGGAAGAAGGATACGGGAGAACTTTTCAGGGGAAGGTACAATATACCGTATGGGATGCGGGAAATCTCCTGTGCAGGCAGACGCAGACGAGCCGGGATTATGGATACCGCGATATCATGGAACGGGTAGAAGCGGATATGAATGGATTCAATACGGTGAGTGAAAAGTTTGTTGTGGAATGGTACTGCAAACGCGATTGGGCGGATGAGGATGATCTGGAGAATATTTCTGTGAGCGATATTTTTTATGGGAACTGGATAGAGTTTAAGGACTGGCTGGCGTCCAGTGGAAAGGTAGAAGGAAATTTGACCAGGCTGTCCTATACGAGGGAAGAAGGGGAAATAAAAACACGGGAATTATTCGGACAATACTGTCTCGAAGAATGCAGCCTTTTCCACATGGCAGATTATTATATAGCAGGAGATGAACTGAACATACGGCTTGCTTATTATGACGATGAAGCGGGAAATCCCGGCTGGCTGGAGAATGGGAAAGGTGAATTATGGCAGGGGTGGATAACGTTGAAGATAGATGATATCCGGGAGTTCTTGCATGGTAATGAGTTTTATATAATGCGGGACTGATAGCAAGGATTTAAGTATAAACAGTTTGGAGGAATGCCGGCAGATGAAGAATAGTTGTTCCGGTATGAAGATGTGTATATTTGCTTGTGATATCGTTTGTATTTTACTAAGTTTCTTCTTTATTTACCAAATCATGGAACAGAAAGACGTATTATTAGAATCAAAGATGGCAGCTACGATCGAGAACTTTGTGGAAGAAAATACTGTTCTGTTAGAAAGGAAAAAGGAGATAACTTACGATATACAGGAATTTCTTTTAAGGTCTGAGGAACTGGAAGAAGAAATCCGTGAGGCGGAAAGCAGATATGAAGAGGTGGAAAAGAATTATCAGATAAGACAGTATATCGATTCTGTTGCAATGCAGATAGACAAAGTATCGTGAAGTGGAAGGAATCGTTGAAGATTATGAGAAGGGCATAAGAGGTGATGAAAGTTTTACGATTAACGGTGTGGAATTTGAAGTGAGGCGTCATGCCGCTGCATGGGGATATACGTTGATTTTTACCAAAGACAGCGTTATTACAGGAAACGGACAACATTTACGGATAAGATATATACCAACTTCTAACAGTATTGTTTATATAGAGGAAATAAAATGAAAAGAACGCTTAAAATTTCATTATTGATATTTGTGTTCGTATATCTCTTCAGAAACCTGTCATTTACCGCATATAACATTCGTCCAATAAAGGAATGTAATAAATATCTGGAAAAGACATATGGTAAAAAGTTCAGGCGCGCCAGAGAACCGGTCGTATATTATAGGGAAAACGGATATCATATTTGGAGAATAAAGTATGTCGATGATGCGGGAATAGAGTTCTATGAATATTATGAGCATCCTTATGAAAGTGCAGAAGAAGGATTTTATCCTTTTTTCGGAATAGGTTTTGGAGAACGGGGAGTTCGGGATTATTACTGGCAGCAGGAAATTCAACGAGTGTATGGAGAAACATTTCATCTGGAACAATATCGATATTCAGAGCCGAGTTGTGTGAAATACCGGTTTGAAATAACCGATGAAAACGATATAAGCGAGGTGGCAAATAGGATTGCGATTATGTTGAAGTATACGTTCGATAACGTTGAGGTAATTTCAGAGGATATCGTTGGATATGTAATTACTTATAATGGGTGGCCCATATGTGCAATATACGAAGATATAGAAGAACTGTTAAAGCTTCGATATCAGGATGAAGAGAATATTTATCAATATGTATATGATAAAATATACAGAAATTATCAAAAAAAGGTCGAAAAAGATATGAAAAATAAGGAATCTGATCAGTGTTGCTCTGAAATTCGGAATAACACTAATCAGAGATGACATGGGGGATGAAAACATGGCAGATCAACATAATTTATTAAGAAAATTATGGAAGCTATGTATACTGATGGTATTGACAACTGCTATCTTATCAGGTTGTGGTCAAAAAGGGAAGCAGGATTTTGTCATGCAATTGTCCATGCAGCCGGGGATTCCTTTTTTACAGACAACCCCAGATCAGGTAAGGAGCCGTATACAGGAAGCCGTTGCGGAGAAGATACGCCGGAATATGCCGGAAATCGAAGTGTCACAGGGTTCTTTTGTATACGTCACGATTCATAATGAAGAAGAGTATCGGGCATTTGTGAATTGTCTGGAAGA
>CAMWXB010000040.1 GCA_947178125.1 uncultured Lachnospiraceae bacterium
AGGAACCATGCACCGGACGGACCGCCGGCTGAAGTGTAATATACAGGAAACAACCTCATCTCCTGACGCTTGTTATTTTTCCCGCCCGGTAGTATAATTTATTTAATTAACAGCCGCAGCGGCGGATTATACAAAGGTATATGGAGGTTGTGCTGACGTTCGCAACGCCCGACACAAACATCGCAGGCTGAGAAAGGAGCATGGATATAAACATGAAATACCTGATCGTAGTGGATATGCAGAAGGACTTCATTACGGGAAGTCTGGGAACGGAAGAGGCGCAGGCGATTCTTCCGAAGGTGATTGACAAAGTACAACATTATGACGGACAGATTCTTTTTACGAAGGACACCCATACGGAAGACTACTTGAATACGCAGGAAGGGAAAAAGCTTCCGGTGAAACATTGTATTCTGGGTGAGGATGGCTGGCTACTTGCCGATGAACTGGAGGAAGCGGTCCGAAAAGGAGGCTGGAAAGTTTATCAGAAACCGGCTTTTGGCAGCGTAGAACTTGCGGAAGCGCTAAAGAGGGAAAATGAAAAAGAAGCAGTCGAAGAGATTGAACTGTGCGGGTTATGTACGGATATCTGCGTCATCTCCAATGCGCTGTTGTTAAAAGCTTTTCTGCCGGAAGTGCCGGTCTGTGTGGATGCCGCATGCTGTGCGGGCGTAACGCCGGAAAGCCATAAGAATGCTCTTGAAGCGATGAAAATGTGTCAGGTTCTGGTGAAAGGTTGAAAGAAAAGCGCTTTCGACTATTGAATTTGAGTGTCTGCTAAAGCAGACAGATGGGTAAAAAATGATGAAGGAGAGTCCAAATGATGAATACGCAGTTCAATGAAAGAAATATCTCTATGGTCATGGATATGTATGAACTTACCATGTCAAACGGTTATCTGAATAAAAAGCGCCACAATACGATGGCTGCTTTTGATGTATTTTACAGGACGAATCCGGATAATGCAGGATTTGCTGTTTTCGCCGGCCTGGAACAGGTAATAGAGTATATTCAGAATCTGCATTTTAGCGAGGAAGATATTGCATATCTGCGCTCGCGAAATCTGTTTACAGAGGAGTTTCTGGATTATCTGCTTCATTTTGAATTTCAGGGCGATATCTATGCTATGCCGGAAGGGACTATTATGTATCCGAACGAACCGGTCATGACGGTAGTGGCGCCGATGATCGATGCGCAGCTTATTGAGACGGCTGTTTTGCTGCAGATCAATCATCAGTCTTTGATCGCGACGAAAACGAACAGAATCGTGCGTGCAGCGAACGGGAAACCGGTATCTGATTTCGGTGCGCGGCGTGCTCACAATGTGGATGCGGCCGTGTATGGGGCAAGGGCCGCTTATATCGGCGGGGCCGTAGGAACGGCGACTGTTCTGGCGGGTCAGCTGTTCAATATCCCGATTTCGGGAACGATGGCACACAGCTGGGTCATGTGTTTTGATAATGAATACGAGGCTTTTAAGGCTTATGCAGAGAGTTACCCGGATTCCACGGTCCTTCTGGTAGATACTTATGATGTCTTAAAAAGCGGCGTACCCAATGCCATCCGCATTGCCAAAGAGGTTCTGGGGCCGATGGGGAAAAGACTGAAAGGAATCCGGCTCGATTCGGGAGACCTTGCCTATCTGTCAAAAGAGGCAAGAAAGCAGCTCGATGAGGCGGGATTGCAAGACTGCATTATCGTGGCATCGAACAGCCTGGATGAGTATACGATCACATCCCTGAACAGACAGGAAGCACGGATTGACAGCTACGGTGTCGGCGAAAAGCTGATCACCTCTTACACATCACCTGTTTTCGGAGCGGTGTATAAGCTGGCGGCAATCAATAAGGACGGAAATTTTACACCCAAGATCAAGATTTCCGAAACGATAGAGAAAATTACGAATCCGGGCCTGAAAGAGATTTACCGGGTTTATGATAAAGAAGGAAAAGCAATTGCGGATTATCTGACCGTTAAGGGCGAAGAAATCGATACGAGTCATCCGGTCCGCTATGTGGATCCGAAGCATTACTGGAAAGACAGGAGTTTTTCTGACTGCACCTTTAAACCGTTGCAGAAACAGATTTTTAAAGGCGGAAAGCTGGTCTATGAACTGCCGGCCCTTGAAGAAATCAGAAATTATGTGCGGAATCAGCTGGAGTGTGAGATTTGGAAAGAAGAACAGCGGTTTGAGAACGCGCATCCACATTATCTGGATATGAGTCCGGCGATGTTTGAATTGAAGATGGGGCTGTTACATGAAAGTTCTGCTTCGGATAACGCATAGCATAGAAATAATAGAAAATCGGGAAGGGAGATGTCTGAACATTGAATGCAGTGGAGTGGAATGACCGGTTCAATATCGGTGTGGAAGTTGTTGATAAGGCACATCAAAAGCTGTTTTCAATTGTAGGTAAGTTAGTCGAGTTAAATGAGGATGAAGAAAAACAGCAGCATGCGTGCCGCGAGGGCATCAAGTATTTTAAGAACTATACGATAAAGCATTTTGCAGAAGAAGAGGCATATATGCAGTCTATTGGTTATCAGGGATATGCCGTACATAAAAAGCTGCATGACAATATGTGTAACAATACGATTCCGGCGCTTGAACAGGAGATGGAAGAGCAGAATTATTCCAGAGAAACAGTACGGCATTTTCTGGGTATCTGCATTGGCTGGCTGACGGGGCATGTTATGGTCGAGGATCATGCGATTACGGGATGGTATCCGAATAAATGGGTGCATCAGCCCTCTGAGGATGGACTCGTTTCTCTGCAGAAGGCGGCCGTTCAGGCTGTACACAATTTGCTTCGGGTAGATGCAAGGATTGTCAGCGACCATTACAGCGGAGAGGATTTTTGCGAGGGGAACAAACTGTGTTTCCGGCTGACGTATGCCCTGCCGGAGAAAAAAAGAATACAGGTCTATCTTATTTATGAAGAAAGGTTGATGTTAAATTCTCTCGGTGAAATACTGGGAAGGCAGATACGGTATGCGGATAAGACCGTCGTCTATACGGTGAAAATTCTTTCAAAACAGATTATGGAACATATTGCGCTTCATTTTGAACCGAAAGAAAAACCTGTGTGGGAAAAGACGGACACGATGACCTTTGATCAGGTCCTCAAAACTTTTTATAAGGAATATCCCCCATACAGTATGCTATTTGGAACAGGAGGAAAAGGATATTTTGCAATCTGTATCAGAGAATCATAAAAAAATATATGTATCTTCCGGGAAAAGGAATCCGGGGGATTTTGCATCCGTTACGGAGGCCGTCAACAGTATTCCGAAGGACTCACAGGAGCCGGTAACCGTTCTGATCGCACCGGGCATTTACCATGAGAAAATTACGGTGGACAGGGCTTTCGTGACATTGGAAGGAACCGGAAAGAGCAATGCGGATACGGTATTGACGTTCGATGATTATGCGAATTTTACCATGGAAGACGGAACAAAAATGGGAACTTTCCGGTCCTATTCCGTGTTCGTTGATGCACATGACGTTATGTTGAAAAATCTGACGATTGAAAATGCTTCCGGTGACTCGCTCACCCATGGACAGGCAATTGCCCTGTATGCGGACGGTGACAGGCTGACAGTGGATTCCTGCCGTCTCCTTGGACATCAGGACACGCTTTTTACCGGTCCTCTGCCGCCGAAAGAAATTCAGAAGAACGGATTTATCGGGCCGAAGCAGTTTGCACCGCGGCTTCACGGAAGGCAGTATTATAGAAATTGTTATATCTGCGGCGATATTGATTTTATTTTCGGGGGAGCGACAGCGTATTTTGAGGAGTGTACGATTGAGTCGCTGCGGCATTTTCCGGAAGAACGGGAAGATGCGCAGATTCAAGGCTACATTACAGCGGCATCCACGCCCGAGGGGCAGGAATACGGCTATGTTTTTTCCAGATGCAGACTCATATCGGAGGAATGTCCGCTGGGGACGGTTTATCTTGGCAGGCCATGGCGGGATTATGCCAGAACCGTCTTTATCGATTGTACTTTCGGAAGCCATATTCATCCTGAGCTCTTTCATGACTGGAACAAGCCGGATGCCAGAAAAACGGTTTTGTATGGCGTTTGGGATTCGCGGGAAAACTTTCCGGAACGGGCCGAATTCGTACAGGAGATAAAAGAAGAAGAACTTGCACATTATGCCAAAGAAAAAGTCCTCTCTTAGGAGGACTTTTTTTGTCAGAGTTCGCCGTTATGATATCTTGCCACAATGGAGTGAATACGTTCTACCGGATTCAGCAGGTCGCTGATGGAAGAATCGTGATTCAGCGTATCGATGATATAAGCGATATATTTGCTCAGGTCGCAGTCAACATACCATTCGCGTTTTAACAGTTCCGGCGGCTGATAGATCAAATTGGTAGTCAGGAGCTTATCAAATATGCCCTTATCATATGCTTTATCGAAACGGTCCAGACCGGCCGTGAAGAGGCCAAAAGTGGAACAGATAAAAATGTGTCTCGCTTTTCTTGCTTTCAACTCGGTGGCAACTTCCAATACACTGTCGCCGGATGAAATCATATCATCAATGATGATCATATCCTTGCCTTCCACGCTGCTTCCTAAGAACTCATGCGCAACAACAGGGTTTCGGCCGTTAATGACTCTTGTATAATCTTTTCTCTTATAATACATACCAACATCCAGGCCAAGGACATTGGCCATATAAATCGCTCTGCTCATACCGCCTTCGTCAGGGCTGATGACCATCATATGATTGCTGTCTATCTGCAGGCCTTTTACATTGTTGAGCAGACCCTTAATGAACTGATAGACAGGCTGTACAGTCTCAAAACCATTCAGTGGAATGGCGTTCTGCACTCTGGCGTCGTGCGCATCAAAAGTGATGATATTATCAACGCCCATGCTGACCATTTCCTGCAGAGCCAGTGCACAGTCGAGGGATTCTCTTGAGGTGCGTTTGCTCTGCCTGCTTTCATAGAGAAACGGCATAATGACGGTGATCCGTCTGGCTTTGCCGCCAACGGCAGCGATAATACGCTTCAGATCCTGATAGTGGTCATCAGGAGACATATGATTGCGGTGTCCGCACAGCGAATAGGTCAGGCTGTAATTGGCTACATCAACTAACAAATATAAGTCAGTGCCGCGGACAGATTGGTTGATGACGCCTTTCGCTTCACCGGAACCGAATCTGGGCACTTTTGCATCCAGAATATAGGAATCCCTCTGATAGCCGGTAAAGGCGAGACTGTCTTTGTGCTCGCTTTCCCGCTCCGCCCTCCACTTTACGAGGAAGTAGTCAACTTTTTCACCCAGAGACTTGCAGCCTTCCAGTGGAATGATACCGAGGGAACCGACGGGGATGGTTTCCAGATTCCTTTTTTCTTCACGTTTTGCCATGCGAAACCTCACTTTCTATTTAATAAACGCTTTTTGTACATACGAATGTCAGGACCGGTCAGTTTGCAGAGTTCATAATGACTGGTAATGCGGGAAAAGATGCGGTCGGAATATCGGTTCCGCAGCTCTTCCAGAGAAAGATTTGTAGAAATGACAGTCGCCTTTTTTCCCATGTGACGTTCATTCAAAAGGGAAAAAAGCCGGGAAGCAACAAACTGGTTCGTAAGTTCGGTTCCCAAATCGTCAATGATCAGCAGATCGCACTGATACAGATCCGCATAACGTTCTCTCTCATCTTCTTTGCTTTTATAGTCAAAAGAATATCTGGATAATAAATCAAAAAGACCGGCGGCGCTGAAGTAGATAACGGAATGACCACTTTCTATAAGTTCTTTGGCCACACAATTCGACAAGAAAGTTTTCCCCGTACCCACTGTACCATAAAAAAACAGATTATGGTAGTCGGAATTGAAATTTTTGATAAAATTCTGGCAGGTCATTACAGCATTTTTGAATCGGGATAAATCTTCTCCTTCATAATATTCGTAGGATAAAGACTGGAAATTATCGTTTTGAAGCATTTCCTGTATATTAGACTGCTCGTAGAGAAGCGTGATCATTGCCTGCTTAAAACAATGGCATTTCTGCCCGTCAATGTAGCCGGTATCCTGGCAATCCGGACATGTATAGGCAGGACTCAGATAGTTTTCGGGCAGGCCGGCTTCGGATAGGAGCCGTGTTTTTTTGCCGGAGATTTCGGAGAGCATGCCTTTTAATTCTTCCATTGCACCTTCATCGCCGGATAAATATTTTTTCCCCTGTGAAACGGAGACGGATGAGATTTGTTCTTCCAGTTCCCGATAACCGGGAACATGGTCATACACATAGGCTGTTTTCCGTTCCAGTTCGTGGCGGTTGTGCAGTTGGCGGTTTTCATAGTCACGAAGTATGATATCATATTGGGTATTTGTCAGTGGCACGGCGATGCTCCTTTAGTTGCTCAGCAATTCTTTTTCCAGCGCATCAAAATCGTAGGAATTTTGTTTGAACTGGTTGAATTTATTATTTGAAAATGACTTGGCGGCTTTATTCTGCCGGAAATGGCTGTCGAGCGCTTTGATATCATTCCGGTGATGAATGCCTGCCTTATGCCAGCTGCTCAAAATACTGTCCGCATATTCAAAACGGTGCTTGTCCGTTGCGAGGACGGTTTTTTCACAGGCCGCGGAAATGAGGTCAAACTCAAATGCGAACTCTTTTGTCCAACGGGTAATATAAGATATTTCAGCCTGTGTCGGCATACTGGATTTGCCGAGCGCTTTCATGATATCATAGACCGTCTTATCATATTTGTGCGCATAACCTGCTGCCTGTTCCGGCGTGGTAATGCCTTCCTGTGCCCAGTTGATAGCGACTTTTTCCATGTATCTTAAATCCTTTTTACCGCGGTCAACACAATATTGAATCAGGTAGTCGATCAAATCCTCCGAAAAACCGAGCTTGTCCGAAATAAAAAGAATGGATTTGATTTCGGATGCGCTCAATGTTTTTTTCAAATATTGTTCCGTAATAAAAAGCAGCCCTGCGGTGGTTTCATCGGATTTGAATGCCTTTAGCTGCTCCAGCGTGTAGTTCGGTTTCTCATAAGGGTCTGCCTTCGGCGTTTCCGGTTCCGGGACAGCTATTTTGGAAGAGATTGGAACGACGTACATGGAAGAGGGCATCGGTTCGACCGGTGCCGCCGCGGCCGGATTCAAGTCTCTGAGGTGAAGACCGGTCAGGTTCTTGTTTTCGTCATAGTCCAGTGTAAGGAGCTGGTTCTTTTCCCAGTATTTCAGAGCGCGCAGAACATCTTTTTCCGTATAGTTAAAAACATCCGCGATTTCGGACACGCTGGTAGAAAGTCCTGCGCTCATCATGCGTATCAGATATAAATAGATTTTGAGCTGCGCATCGTTGGCAGACCTCATATATTCATCGATGAAACGATTGGAAATTACCGTCGCATTCGTATAGTTATCCTGGTAAATAGTTAAATGACTCATATCTATAACACAACTCCTATTAAAGTAAAATGAATTATATCATGTCAGATTTTAAAAAGATATAGTCAATTTGCCAGAAACCAAAAACCGTATACACGCTTTCCGGGATGTGGAAAATGTGTATAATAAAGAAGTATGACGGAACCGCAAAGGAAAATATCCACAATCAGAAGGAAGCCGAAAAGTCTCTTTTGATGTGGATATTGTGGATAATTATTTTTTGAGCAGATTTTCTCCGATTTTTACGACATCACCGGCGCCCATAGTTATCAACAAATCATCCTTTGTGCAATTTTCCAGAAGAAAATTTTCTATTTCGCCAAAGGTCGGAAAGTAGTAACATTCATGGCCGAGCTTCTCGATTTCTGCCTGTAAAGTCCGGGAACTGATGCCGAGCGTATCTTTTTCCCTTGCGGCAAAGATATCGGCCAGAACGAGCTTGTCGGCATGCGAAAGCGCTTTGGCAAATTCGGGAAGGAAGGCTTTGGTCCGCGAATAGGTATGGGGTTGGAAAACGCACCATATTGTTTTGTGCGGGTAATTTTTTGCGGCCTGCAAAGTTGCAGTAATTTCTGTGGGATGATGCGCATAATCATCTATTATAGTGATTCCGTTTATTTTGCCTTTGTATTCGAATCGTCTGTCGGTACCATTGAAATCGGATAACGATTTTCGGATGATGTCATCGCCGATGCCGAGCAGTCTGGCTGCAGCAACAGCAGCTGCGGCATTGTAGACATTATAAAGCCCCGGCACGCGGAGTGCGTAGGAATCTTTTGTTCCATCCGGTCCTGTCAGCATAAACGAGGGATGCCCGAATTCGTCATAAGTAATGTCGGACGGAGAGTAGTCGCAGGAAGAGGAGGAACCAAATGTGATGACCCGGCAGGACAGGGAGTCCGTTATTTCCCCGACACGCGGGATATCGCCGTTTATGATGAGGGTTCCATCAGACGGCAGCAGTCTGGCAAATTCATGGAAAGAATTGCGAATGTCGTCGATATCTTTGAAGAAATCCAGATGATCTTCTTCTATATTAAGGATAATGCCGATTTTGGGGAAAAAGCTTAAAAAACTATTGGTATATTCGCAGGCTTCCGTTACAAAATAATCGGAGCCGCCGACCCGGATGTTGCCGCCGATGGCCTGATAGATACCACCGATGGACAAGGTGGGGTCTTTATCGGCTTCCAGCAGAATCTGGGACAGCATGGAAGTCGTGGTAGTCTTTCCGTGTGTACCGCTGACGGCGATGGGAATTTTATAATTCTTCATCATTTGTCCAAGCAGCTGCGCTCTTGTCAGAAAGGGAATGCCGAGCTCATGGCCTGCGACAAATTCCGGGTTATCTTTTTTAATGGCGCTCGTATATACGATTAAATCGGGATTTGAAGCAAGGTTTTCTTTTTTCTGGCCATAATAAATGACAGCCCCTTTTTCGCACAGGACCTCGGTTAGATGTGACTGTTGTCTGTCGGAGCCGGATACGCGGAAACCTTCCGAGAGAAGGATTTCGGCAAGTCCGCTCATGCTGATACCGCCGATACCCATAAAAAATACATGAATCGGCTTTTCAAAATCAATCTGATACATTTTGATGACTTCCTATTCTTTATAGATTATTGGTTAGATTCTATCTATAAGTATTATACGCATTTGTTTCAAAAAAACCAATATGAAATTATGCTTCTGATATATATTAGGAAGTATTTCCCAAAATGTTCGTGAGCCGCGGTCTGTGTTGAAATTTATTAAATTTTTACAAAAAATGAGGATGAACCATTCCGGAGAGAAAATGAAAATATGAAATAGTAACAAAAAAATACAAAAATAAATAGAAATATTGTAAAATATAAATAAAACAAAAGGGATAAAAAGTGAATAAATTTGTAAATAATATTCACTTTCTGATTGAGTTGTGTTATACTAGTAGAACAAAATAAAACTTTTTTATTAAAAATATATTAATTAGAAACAAGAGGTGAGGATATGGTTAAGAAAGAAATGATTGCCATGCTGTTAGCAGGCGGTCAGGGAAGCAGATTGGGTGTGCTGACATCCAGGGTGGCAAAACCGGCGGTATCGTTCGGCAGTAAGTACAGGATTATTGACTTTCCCCTGAGTAACTGCATTAATTCCGGTGTTGATACCGTTGGTGTCCTGACACAGTACCAGCCGCTTCGCCTGAATACCCATATCGGAATAGGTATTCCGTGGGATTTGGACAGAAATATAGGCGGTGTTACAGTACTTCCTCCTTACGAGAAGAGCGTGCACAGCGAATGGTATACGGGGACTGCAAATGCAATCTACCAGAATATTGCATATATGGAGAGTTTTAATCCGGAATATGTCCTGATTCTTTCCGGAGACCATATCTACAAAATGGATTATGAGGTAATGCTGGATTTCCATAAACAGAACGGTGCAGAAGTGACCATTGCCGTTATGCCGGTACCGATGGAAGAAGCAAAGCGCTTCGGTATCATGATTACTGACGAGAACCGCAGAGTCGTTGATTTTGAAGAAAAACCGGAGAAGCCGAGAAGCAATCTCGCTTCTATGGGTATCTATATATTTAACTGGAAGACGCTGAAAGAAGCATTGCTTCTCAATGCTGAGCAGTCAGGACTGGATTTCGGTAAACATATCATTCCTTACTGCCATAAAAAAGGAGCGCCTCTTTACGCATATGAGTTCAATGGATACTGGAAAGATGTAGGGACACTGAATTCTTACTGGGAAGCAAATATGGAACTGATCGATATTGTTCCCGAGTTCAATCTGTATGAAGAGTACTGGAAGATCTATACCAAATGTGAAACGCTTCCGCCTCAGTATCTTGCTCCCGATAGTATTGTGGAGAGGAGCATCATAGGAGAAGGTTCGGAAATATACGGTAAAGTTTACAATTCTGTTATCGGCTGCGGCGTTGTGGTCGGAGAGGGAACCGTTATCCGGGATTCCATCGTTATGAATTCTACGGAAATCGGCCGGAATTGTGAATTATACAAAGCCATTGTTGCGGAAGAAGTTACATTGGAAGACAATGTGAAGCTGGGAATCGGGGAAGAGGCTCCAAATGAGACAGATCCACATATTTACAACCATGGCTTGGTGACGATTGGTGAAAAGAGTGTTATTCCGAAGGATGTTTCTATCGGGAAAAATACGGTTGTATTCGGCGTAACTTCCACAGAAGATTATAAAGATAATTATCTTCAAAGCGGCAGAACTTTGATTAAGGCAGGTGAAGAACAGTGAGAGCAATAGGAATTATTTTAGCCGGTGGTAATAATCATCGAATGAAGGAATTGACCAGGAAGCGTGCTGCCTGTGCCATGCCGATTGCAGGAAGTTATCGTGGTATTGATTTTGCACTTAGTAATATGACCAACTCCCATATTAATAAAGTTGCGGTATTTACCCAATATAATGCGGGGAGTCTGAACGAACACCTGAGTTCTTCCAAATGGTGGAACTTCGGACGTAAACAGGGCGGCTTATATGTCTTTACGCCGGCGGTGACGGCAGAAAGCAGTGTCTGGTACCGCGGTACGGCGGATGCGATTGCCCAGAACCTTTCTTTCCTGAAGAACAGTCATGAACCCTATGTTGTTATTTCATCAGGTGACTGTGTTTATAAAATGGATTATAATAAAGTTCTGGAATATCACATTGAGAAAAAGGCTGATATTACGGTCGTATGTAAAGAGATGGAGTCCGGTGCTAACATAGAGCGTTACGGTACGATTAAGATGAACGAAGAAAGCCGTATCGAAGAATTTGAGGAAAAACCGGTCGTAGCTAAGTCTAATACGATTTCCTGCGGCGTATACGTCATCAGAAGACGGCAGCTGATCGAGATGATCGAGAAAAGCGCTGAAGAAGACCGCCATGATTTTGTAAAGGATATTCTGATCCGTTATAAGGATATCAAAAGAATCTTTGGCTATAAGATCAAAGATTACTGGAGTAATATCGCGACGGTTGAAGACTATTTTAATACCAACATGGATTTCCTGAAACCGGAGATCAGAAATTATTTCTTCAGACAGTATCCGGATGTATATTCCAGAGTGGATGATAATCCGCCGGCGAAATATAATGTAGGTGCGAAAATCAGAAACAGCTTGATTTCAAGCGGGTGTATTGTGAATGGTACCGTAGAAGATTCTGTTATCTTTAAAAAGACATATATTGGGAATAATTGTTATATCAAGAATTCCATTATACTGAATGATGTCTATATCGGAGATAACACGCATATTGAAAATTGTATTGTTGAGAGCCGGGGAACAATTCGCGCCAACTCTTATTACAGAGGAGAGAATGGCATAGAAATTGTTGTCGAGCACAATGATAGATATGTTATCTAACAGATATGCTATCTGGTGTTATGACATAAAACAGAAATATTGTTGATTACAAGCTGCGTGGCTTGATAAGTATGACTTGTGTGGAAAGCTTGTGAAAGCCGACGGGAATCTGTTCGGTATCATATGATAAGGAGGCTGAGCTTCATGAGAATTACTGATGTCCGCGTGCGTAAAATGACTCAAGACAGCAAGATGAAGGCAATCGTATCAATAACCATTGACGATGAATTTGTAGTGCATGACATTAAAGTAATTGAAGGTGAAAAAGGGCTTTTTATTGCTATGCCAAGCAAAAAGGCAACTGATGGCGAATATCGGGATATTGCACACCCGATCAATTCCGTTACCAGGGAGCATATTCAGAACATCATTCTGGATAGTTATGAGAAAGCGCTTTTAGAACCGAATGACGAATAGTGGATTGAGTAAGTAATGACAGAAGGGATGCGGAAGCATCCTTTTTGTTTTGGGGAAATTACGAGGCAGTTCAGCCGCCAGCCGGGCTGGGCCTACATGGTTCCCTTGGCGGTACGCTCTCGCTCCGCGAAAAGCAGCAACGGTACTAAGCTCAAAAGCGGCAAAGCCGCATTTTCGCTAAGGACCGGCGCTTTTCAAGGACCTTCGCGGGAACCATGTAGGCCCAGCCCGGCTGGCGGCTGAACTGCCTCGTAAGACTTTCGCTTATTTTGATAGATGTGTCTATACTGTTTTGCGGTAGAGAAAAGTAATCTTAGCTGTTTCGTAAATTTTGGATGGTTTTAGGAAAAACTACTTGTGGGAGTTTCCTGTTGTTGATACAATAAATAAGATTTATTGGTGTTACATGATAATAACTATATATAGAAAGTATGGAACAACTATGTATGTAATCGCAGGCCTTGGAAATCCGGGCGCAAAATATGAAAATACAAGACACAATATCGGTTTCATGGTCATTGATGCGCTTGCCGGAAAGAACGGGATTTCCGTAACGGAGAAGAAGCACAAAGCCCACATCGGCAAAGGAATCATTGGCGGTGAAAAGGTAATCCTTGCAAAACCGCAGACTTTTATGAATCTGAGTGGTGAAAGCATTCGGGAAATCATAGACTATTATAAGGTAGAAGAAAAAACAGAACTCATCGTTATTTCGGATGATATCAGTCTGGGCGTGGGAGCGCTGCGCATTCGGAAAAAGGGCAGCGCCGGAGGACATAACGGGTTGAAGAATATCATCCTTCATCTGGGACATGATGAATTTCAGAGGATCCGGCTCGGCGTAGGGGAAAAGCCTTTCGGTTATGACCTGGCGGATTATGTGCTGGGACATTTTCAGGAAGAGGACAGGGTTTTGATCGCGGAAAGCGTGAAACAGGCGGCGGAAGCGGTGGAGGTCATGATAGCGGAGGGCGCCGATAAGGCGATGAATCAGTTTAACAAAAAGGGAACACAACAATGAAGACATTACTGGCTCCCCTGCAGGAATTGGGAGAATATGAAGAAATTAAGAAACTGCTTGGGAAGGAACGGGCGGCAGTCACATTAAGCGGCTGTGTCGATTCCGAGAAGCTTCATATGATATATGGACTCGGCGATGGTTTTCGGTATAAGATCATCGTTACTTTCAGTGATTTAAAAACAAAAGAACTTTATGAAGATTATCAGTTCTATGATAGAAATGTCATGATTTATCCGGCGAAGGACCTGATTTTTTTTCAGGCGGACATTCACGGAAACCAGCTGATCATGCAGCGGATGAAATGCCTGCGCAGACTGATGGAGGGCAGGCCGACAACGATCATCACGACTTTTGATGCACTGATGACGCCGCAGATTCCACTGTCCGTACAGCAGAAAAATATTGTTTCTATCAACAAACAGAGCCATATCGATGAAAGCGCGCTGGCGGAAAGACTGACAGAGCTCGGGTATGAGAAAAATTATCAGGTAGAGGCCCCCGGACAGTTCAGCATCCGGGGCGGTATCATCGATGTTTTTGATCTGACGGAAGAAAATCCGTATCGTATTGAACTTTGGGGTGAAGATGTGGAATCTATCCGCAGTTTTGATATTTTGAGCCAGCGCTCGATTGAGAAACTGGAGTCCATCTCCATTTATCCCGCGACCGAAATGGTATTAAGCAAAGAAGAACTGTGTACGGGAATTGGGGCAATCGAAAAAGAGGGAAAAGCGTATGCAGAAAAGCTGCGCTCGGAAATGAAGACCGAAGAGGCGCATCGGATTACGCAACAGATCAGGGAACTAAAGGAACAGCTTCTGGAACTTGGCATTTCCCTGAATGGCATTAATCTGGAAAGCTATGTCCGCTATTTTTATCAGGCATTATCGAGTTTTCTGGAGTTTTTTCCGGCGGAGCAGAGCTGCATTTTCGTGGATGAGCCGATTCGCGTCAAGGAGCACGCTGATGTGGTGGAAATGGAATTTCGGGAGAGTATGCTGCACCGCGTGGAAAAAGGCTATATACTGCCCGGACAGATGGATGTCCTTTTCCGGGGAGAAGAAGTTGCGGCAAAACTTGCAGGGAGAAGGACTGTTGCCATTTCCATGATGGATGGTAGAAATCCGTTGTTCAAGGCGGACCGGAAATTTGACATTCAGGCAAGGAGTATGCCATCTTATAATAATAGTTTTGATGCGCTCGTGAAAGATTTAACAAGATATAAGAAAAATGGATACCGGGTACTGCTTTTATCCGGTTCCAGAACGAGGGCAAAAAGGCTGGCGGAGGACTTGCGTGAACAGGGATTGTCTGCTTTTTACAGCGAGGACCCGGAACGGGAAGTGCAGCCCGGGGAAGTGATGACTTATTACGGGAGGGTATTGAAGGGCTTTGAATATCCCCTTTTAAAATTCCTCGTGATTGCGGAAAGCGATATTTTCGGTTCCCAGAAGAAAAAAAAGAAGAAGAAAAAAGTCTATGAAGGGCAGAAAATCAACGATTTTTCCGAATTAAAAGTCGGCGATTATGTGGTGCACGAGAGCCATGGTCTGGGTATTTACAAAGGAATTGAAAAAGTTGAAGTAGAAAAAGTCACGAAAGACTATATTAAAATAGAATACCGGGACGGCGGAAATCTTTATATTCTGGCGACCGGACTCGATGTCATTCAGAAATATGCGTCCGCGGATGCCGGAACGCCGAAACTGAATAAACTAGGCACGCAGGAATGGAATAAGACAAAGACGAAAGTAAGGAGCGCGGTCAACGAAATCGCGCAGGATCTGGTGGAACTGTATGCACACAGGCAGCAGAAGAACGGATATCAATACGGTACGGATACGGTATGGCAGCGGGAATTTGAAGAGATGTTTCCTTTTGAGGAAACGGAGGACCAGTTAAATGCCATTGCCGATACGAAGGCGGATATGGAAAGTACGAAAATCATGGACCGCCTGATCTGCGGGGATGTCGGTTACGGAAAGACTGAAATTGCGATCAGGGCCGCATTCAAAGCGGTGCAGGAAGGAAAACAGGTCGCTTATCTCGTGCCTACGACGATTCTGGCACAGCAGCATTATAATACTTTTATTCAGCGCATGAAGGATTTTCCGGTACGGGTCGATCTGATGTCGCGTTTCAGGACGGCGGCGGAGCAGAAAAAAACGGTGGAGGATCTGCGAAAGGGCATGGTGGATATCGTCATCGGAACCCATCGGATTCTTTCCAAAGATGTGCAATTCAAAGATTTGGGGCTGCTGATCGTGGATGAAGAGCAGCGGTTCGGTGTTACCCATAAAGAAAAAATCAAGAAAATGAAAGAAGATGTGGATGTCCTGACGCTGACCGCGACACCGATTCCGCGGACGCTGCACATGAGCCTGATCGGTATCCGGGATATGAGCGTTCTCGAAGAGGGGCCGAATGACAGACAGCCGATTCAGACTTTTGTATGCGAGTATAACGAGGAACTGGTGCGGGAAGCGATCGCGCGGGAGCTGGCCAGGGAAGGACAGGTCTATTATGTCTATAACAGGGTAGCCCATATCGCAGATATTGCGGCTTCCGTGCAGAGCCTTGTACCGGAGGCGGCGGTGGCTTTTGCGCATGGGCAGATGAATGAGCGGGAACTGGAGCGCATTATGTACGACTTCATCAACGGGGAAATCGATGTTCTGGTTTCTACGACGATTATCGAGACAGGGCTGGATATTTCCAATGTCAATACGATGATCATTCATGATTCCGATAATATGGGACTGTCGCAGCTTTATCAGCTTCGCGGGCGGGTGGGCCGTTCCAACCGGACCGCTTATGCTTTTCTGATGTACAAAAGGGATAAGATGCTTCGGGAAGTGGCGGAGAAAAGACTGGAAGCGATTCGGGAATTTACGGATTTGGGGAGCGGCTTCAAAATAGCCATGCGGGATTTGGAAATCCGCGGTGCGGGTAATATCCTCGGAGCCAGACAACATGGGCATATGCAGGCGGTCGGTTATGACTTATATTGTAAAATGCTGAATGAAGCCGTTAAGAATATCAAGGGAATCTCTACGGTGGAGAGTTTTACGACCAGTATCGATCTGGATGTGGATGCCTATATTCCGCCTTCTTATATTGTGAATGAGATTCAGAAACTGGACATTTACAAGCGGATTGCCGGGATTGAAAATGACAGGGAATGCGATGATATGAAGGAAGAATTGTTAGACCGTTTCGGCGGGATTCCAAAGTCCGTGGATAATCTTCTGCGGATTGCGCTCATCCGGGTCAAAGCGCATCAGCTTTATATGTCGGAAGTAAAAGGAAAAAATGAGCTGCTGCAGTTTTTGATGCGGCCGGATGCACAGATTGCGGTGGAAAACATACCGCAGTTATTGGACCGATATAAGGGAAAGCTTGCATTTGACCCGAAAGGCGTGCCGATTTTCCGGTATCGGTATAAAAGATTCGATCTGGTGGAAAAAAATGAGGAATTTCTGCTCACGATAACAGAACAGTTATTGAGCGATATGCAGCACCTGCTCC
This sequence comes from uncultured Lachnospiraceae bacterium, assembly GCA_947178125.1. Lineage (GTDB taxonomy): Bacteria > Bacillota > Clostridia > Lachnospirales > Lachnospiraceae > UBA3282. The sequence goes on from CAMWXB010000040.1 coordinate 16,776, forward strand.
TGCCAATTGAAGAATTAATTTAAGAAAAAGAACAGATGTTCAACAAAGACCGTTTTATCGGACTGTATATATGTTATTCTGTTTTCAGATAGAAAAATGATCTGAAAGGAGACGGGATGATGAAAGGATATACAGTAGAAAGCGGTTATATGGGATATGTGAACGGTGGATACATGTTGTTTGCGAGCGAGATGGACTATGAAGAATATATGGAAGTGGAAAGCATATGATAAAGGAACAGGAAAAAGATTCCATCGGACGGAGAAGAGCACTTATTGCATAGTAACAGGCACATGATATGCTTTTCATGTCATATCATATATCATATAGTTTAGTATGAGAAGTACTTCTAAAACTCATGCCAGAGGGCATTTCGCTAAGAAGTACTAAGTCTCACACCGAAGAATGCCAAAAAACGGGCATTCTTCATCACCAATTTATTTGTGTCCGGATTTTGAGATTCCGCAAAACGGAATTATGGAGGTTTATGTGATTACCCAAATTGATCAGATTTCAGTCAACTATATAGATGAAGGCGAAGGGGATGTTGTCCTTCTGCTGCATGGCTGGGGCTCCAATATTACGCTGTTTCAGGGTATTATCGATACCTTATCTCCGCACCACAGAGTCATTGCACTCGATATGCCGGGATTTGGCAAGACACCGGAACCGCCGGAGCCGTGGTGTGTGGACGATTATGTAGACTTTGTCATGAAATTTCTCGACAGCCTGCGCATAAAAGAATTCAGCGCGCTGGTGCATTCTTTTGGCGGCAGGGTGCTTTTCAAAATGAATGCGAGGGAAAATCTTCCGTATGTGATTCATAAAGCGGTCTTAATTGACAGTGCAGGCATTATGCCGAAAAAGACATGGAAACAGAAAGCGAGTCTGCGCCTTTATAAGATGGCGAGCCGGTTCATGAGTACGAAGCCGCTGCATTTTCTGTATCCTGATGCGGTGGAGGATATGAGGAAGAAGAGAGGTTCTGTGGACTATAACAATGCGACACCGACAATGCGGGCGACGCTTGTAAAAGTAGTCAATGAAGACCTTGAGCCGCTTATTGCGGAGATAAGCTGCCCGACACTTTTGGTCTGGGGCGATATGGATACGGCAACACCGATTGCGGATGCAAAGGTCATGGAAGGACTGATTAAAGATGCCGGGCTTGTGGTGTGCGAGGGAGCGGGACACTATTCCTTTTTGGAACAGCCTGCGAAAGTGCATGGTGCATTACAGGCTTTCTTGGGATAAAATTTTGGTATTAGGAAACAGAAACTCTATATTTTGTCGGAAAGAAGCGGAAAGGAAATAGAAATTTGTTTATGGATATCGTTTTGTGGATATTGTGGTTTGGCACCTGGCTGGTCGGCACTGTCCGGTTTGAACTTTATATCGTTCATATGTTTCAACAGAATTCGTACAAACCGACGGAATACCGGGAATGGCTGCAGGTGAAAGAGAATATTGGCAGGCTGCTTGGGAAGACTCTTTATGCGTTGATTTCTCTGCCGCTTCTGCTTATAGGCGGAAAGGGATGTCTGATTGCGGCGTGCATGATGAATCTGATGACCATTCTGGTAAATAAAGCGCGCCAGGCGAAGAAGCCGCTCGTTTATACTGCACGGGTGAAACGTATGCTCATAACGACGGGGATTCTTTTTACGGCTGTGCTCGTAATAGCAGCCCTTTCAAGCAGAGCGGCGAATATAGGCGCGTTTGTTCTGTCGGTTCTGTTTGTACTGATGCCGTCGCTCGTTCTGTTGGTAAATCTGCTCAATCATCCGATTGAACAGGGCATCAATCAGCACTATATCAACGATGCGGCAAGGATTTTGCAGGAGATGCCAAATCTGACGATCATCGGTGTGACAGGAAGTTATGGAAAGACCAGTGTAAAGTATTTTCTGAGTAAACTGCTTTCCACACAGTTCAGTGTACTGCATACGCCGGGGAATTATAATACGACGCTGGGCGTTGTCAGAACGATCAGAGAGCAGATGAAGCCGTTTCATGAAATTTTTATCTGTGAAATGGGGGCAAGGGAAGTCGGAGATATTAAAGAAATCTGTGATTTGGTCCATCCCCGTTATGGGATTATCACTTCAATTGGACCGCAGCATTTACAGAGTTTTCACAGTATTGAAAATGTTATCCATACAAAGTTCGAACTGGCGGATGCGGTTCCGACAGATGGAAAAGTGTTTCTCAATTATGACAATGATCATATCCGTGGTCACAAAACGGATAAACCGGTCGTCAGCTACGGGACAGGGGAGAACAGTGCTGATTATACGGCTTATGATATTTCCGTTTCCAAAGAAGGCTCTGCTTTTAAGATGAAAGACAGGAACGGTCAGGAATTTGTGTTTCATACGAAACTGGTGGGCAATCATAATGTGCAGAACATTGCAGGTGCGATTGCCGTTGCCAATACGCTTGGCATCCCGATGGAGAAACTTCTGTATCCGGTGAAGCAGCTGGAAAGCGTTCCACACAGGCTGCAGTTGATAAAGCAGGGAAACCGGACGATACTCGACGATGCTTATAATTCCAATAAGAGTGGATTTAAAGCGGCGCTGGATACACTGGCGATGTTTGAGGATCTTCGGATTCTGGTGACGCCGGGAATGGTCGAACTCGGCGAAAGCGAGTATGAAGAAAATAAGGAAGTGGGCATTTATGCACATGATAAATGCGATTATGCAGTTTTAGTCGGTAAGACGCGGACGAAACCGATACAGGACGGTCTGTTGGAAGCCGGTTTTCTCAAGCAGAGAATGATTCTTGTGGATTCTCTGGAAGAAGCGTTCCAGATGGTCAATGCGATATCAGATGAGAGGCAGAAGGTCATTCTGATAGAAAATGATCTGCCGGATAATTATAATTAAGCAAGGTTGAAAAATCAGAGATTTTTCATAGACGAATTTATTCGCCTTGCGAAGATTGGTGCCTGGACGCTTTCAGCGTCGGCCCAAAGTTCGCAGGTTGAGAGAAAGGTGTGGTTGTCAATATGAAAATTAAAGTAGGTGTTTTTTTTGGTGGAAAAAGTGTAGAGCATGAGGTTTCCGTTATTTCCGGTATTCAGGCGCTGAATGCTTTTGACAGGGAGAAATACGACCCGATTCCCATTTATATTACAAAGGAAAACGAGATGTATACCGGAGAAGCCATTGGAGATATTAAAAATTACAAAAGTATTCCTGATTTATTGAAAAAAGGCATCCGCATCTTTTTGATCTGTGAAAACGGAAAGTTGAATCTGGTCCAATATCCGGAAAAGAAGTTCGGGCATTCCACCGTCGATCATATTGATGTGGCCTTTCCGGTCGTGCATGGCGCCAATGTGGAGGACGGTTCTTTGCAGGGATTTCTGCGGCATTACAATGTACCGTTCGTGGGGTGCGATGTTATGGCGGCTGCGGCTTCCATGGACAAATATGTCATGAAAGCAATTTTAAAGGATAATGATATTCCGATACTGGATTGTGTGACGCTGCATGTCAAGGAATATCAGGCAGACGAAGAGGCGGCATACCGTAAAGTGGAGAGAAAAATAGAATATCCTGTCATTGTAAAACCGGTCAATCTCGGCTCCAGTGTCGGGATTAAAGTAGCAAAAGACCGGGAAGGACTGCAGGAAGCGCTGGAATATGCTTATGAATTTGGGCAGAAGGTGCTGATTGAACGTGCGATTATGAATCTGCGCGAAATCAACTGCGCTGTACTCGGTGATTATGAGAGCGCGCAGGCATCGGAATGTGAAGAGCCGATTTCCAGCGATGAAATTTTAAGCTATGAGGATAAATATGTGGCAGGAGGAAAAGGCGGTTCCGAAGGAATGCGCACCGCGCGGAGAGAACTTCCGGCAAATCTTACACCGGAGCTTCGGGAGGAAATCCGTACGCTTGCAGTCAGGACTTTTCAGGCGTTGGACTGCAATGGTGTATCGAGGATTGATTTCATGATCGATAAAGATACTGGAAAAGTATATGTCAATGAGATTAATTCCATTCCGGGTTCCCTTGCATTCTATTTGTGGGAGATTATGGGGAAATCTTATGCAGAACTGCTCGACGATATGGTGAAACTCGCACTCAAACGGGAACGGGAAGAGAGTGGTTTTATGACTTCTTTCCAGAGCAATATTTTGCAGAATGCCAATCTGTCAGGCGCTAAGGGAATCAAAAAATAACAGCGGAAAATTATCTCGAAAAATGAAATGATTCAGGTATAAACTCCCACCATTTACAGATACTAGTAGCACGTTTATTCAAAATACTATTAGCGTAAATGGAGGTTTTATCATATGAAAGCAACAGGAATTGTTAGAAGAATAGATGATCTCGGCCGTATCGTGATTCCGAAAGAAATCCGCAGGACACTGCGGATTCGGGAAGCTGACCCGTTAGAAATCTACACGGACAGGGAAGGCGAGATTATTTTGAAAAAATATTCCCCAATTGGTGAGATGGGAACTTTTGCCAAACAGTACGCGGAAAGTATGGCGCAGGTTTCCGGGCATATCGCAATGATAGCGGACAGAGACCAGTTTATTGCCGTTTCAGGCGGTATGAAAAATGTGCTCGGAAAATCAATCAGCCGGGATTTGGAAGAAAAGATCAATAACCGGGAAAGCGTTGTAGCGACCAAGGGCGACCGAAATTTTATTTCCATCTGTCATGAATCCGACGATGAATATCAGCACGAGGCAATCAGTCCTATCATTTGTGAAGGAGATGTCATCGGCGCGGTCATCCTTCTGGAAATGGATAATAAATCGAAGATGGGAGAAGTGGAGCAGAAGCTGATTCAGTCTGCGGCCGGATTTCTTGGAAGGCAGATGGAGCAATAGGCGATTCTGTTCAATGGGCAGGCTGCCTCTTTGAGCAGGGCAGCTGCCTGTTTTTATACTATGAGGAATTGTTGTAATCGTAGTGGTTTTCGAACAAGAAGTTACATAGTAAATTCTTGGGGCGCAAGCTGCGGAGTTTGCGCTTTTATATAATGTAGAATAAACAGAGACGTCAAGCGAAATCGGGAGAAAAGGAAATGGATTCCATACAAAAGCGAAGAAGCATTCGTAAATATGAAGACAGGCAGATTGAGAAAAGTGATATCGAAGAGATCATAAAGGCAGGAATGCTCGCGCCATCGGCGAAGAACAGACAGCCTTGGAAATATATTGTTTATTGTGGCAGTACGAAGGAGGAATTATTGGATATAATGGAAAATGGCCTCATACGGGAAGAGCGTATAGAAGCTTCTTTGCCGTTATCGAAAAATGGTCTGCCGGATGCTTTTCATACATTGAAGATCATGCGGCAGGCGCCTGTCCTGATCATCATCTTAAATACAAACGGCGTATCGATATTTGAAAAAATCAGTGTAGATGAGCGTGTTACGGAAATCTGTGACAGCTTATCAATTGGGGCATCGGTTGAAAATATGCTGCTCCGAGCGACGGAACTTGGAATCGGTTCACTTTGGATTGCCAATACATGCTTTGCATATAAAGAATTGGTGGAATATATCGGGACAGAGCATCAGCTCGTAGGGGCGGTGGCGCTGGGATATGCAGATGAATTTCCGAATGCAAGGCCCAGGAAAGAATTGGAGGAAGTTGTCGAGTTCCGGGAATAGAATAAGCGGAAGATTTTAGAATGAATAAAAATATATTACTATCGCAAAAGAATATTATATGCAAAATTCGACATCCAATGTGGGATAATAGCGCCATATAAGGAATTTGTTTTTGAATAAATATAAGTAAGAACAGTATGCGTAATAAACAAATCTGCTATCCAGCTTAAATTATTTATGGTTAAATCATGCAATGTCATTTTGTAAACAATCATTCTATAGGGAAAGTGCATTATAATAAATAAAATCCCTGCTACAAATACTGCCAGCCACTTCTTTTTGAACAGCCCATATATTCTCGTTCCAATGTATCCTCTGAAAACAACTTCCTCGCAAACGGATACTAATAAATAATATATGGATAATACTAATATTTCCTGTATAGAAATCAGTTCGCTTCCAGCTATTAAATGCGATAAGCAGTTATTATAGAACAGAAAAGAAGCGAGTATTGTGCCTGTAATAATACTGCCTTTCCACTTTCCGTTAGAGAGACCGATCGTGTCTAAAGTCTGCTTCTTCAACCTAATGAACAATATTGTGATACCTGTCATAAAGGCGTTGAACATACAGCCAACAAGCAATATGTTTTCCCTTATAAATTCAAACTTAATTTGCAATATTGCCAAAATGGAATAATTTAAGATCATTATTCCGAACAATAGCAACGATAACATTCCATCTGCTTTTGTATATTGCCTTAGATTATTTTGATACGCTCTGTCATTTTTTAGTATTTTAAACATACCTATAACCGTGCTCCTTCGCCTTGACCCTATAATCCTGTTGTAGAATTGTCCAACATCGTTATTTTACCATAAGTGCGCACACAGCTCCACTAAATTTTGCAGTACTCCTTTTGCCGTAATCTTATAGAGTGGACGCGGGGACTTTGCAAATTTTGTCATAGCAGTATACAATAAGAGAAATAGAATATGAAATTTTTAGTAGAAACTAACAGGAGGAAAGCAAAATGCCAGAAACATTAAAAGTATTAGAATCAAGAAGAAGCTTTCGTGCTTATAAAACGGAACTGATTGAAGAAGAAACTGCAGGCAATTATTAAGGCTGGTACTTGGTTATGCAGCAGCACCACCTAAAGCGGCGGCACCAAGAAAAGAAGATTATGTTTACTACATTCGATAATGAATTTTAATGGAGAGTATTAAGATGGCAAACGAATCAGGTACATGGGTCATATATGGTATCAGCGAGGATGATCCTGCGTGCATTCATACAGTGGAAGAAGCAATTACATATATAAACGAAATTGGGTTCCTGCCGTTGTTCAAAAATGATATTCCGGGATTTTCACTGGAAGAGAGGACTGTGTCGGAATATTGGTGGAGCGGAGATCCGAAGCGCGATCCGTGGGAATGGAGAGAGCGCATTGCCAGAAGCGGAGAAGTGGCTTATGGCAAGTTCTTTGACAAGAAGGCCGGATTCATTTCCAGGGAATGGTTCCCCTATTTTGCAAATTACCGCAGGGATGGGTATGACTTCGATGCGCTCTGGGATGATGAGAAGGCTTCTATACGCCAGAAGAAGATCATGGACCTTTTTGCAGAAGAGAATGTGGATGCGGAATTGTATTCCTTCGAGGTAAAACAGAATGCGGGCTTTGGAAAAGGCGGAGAGAAAAATTTTGAAGGTACGGTCACTGACCTTGAGATGAAGCTGTATCTTTGCATGAGAGATTTCCGGCAGAGGAAAAATAAGAAGGGTGAAAGCTATGGCTGGTCGATTGCAGTGTATTCCACGCCGGAACATCTTTGGGGATATGACCATGTAACTTCTGCCTATCGGGAAGATTCTGCAGAATCCTGGAAGCGGATAGTACAACATATGAATGAGATATATCCGAATGCTGCGGAAGCGCAGATTCGCAGAGTGCTCGGGATTTCAAAAGACGGCGCTCTGCAGAAGAGAAAGTCGAATCGCACTGAGGCAAAGGACTGGATCATCCCGGCTAATCCGAAATATTACGATGTGGTCGGTGCATTTGAGGCTTCTAATGTTGTGACCTGGAAGCAGAGCAGCGATATCCATGTGGGTGATGTGATTTACATGTATGTGGCTGCACCGTATTCCTCTATCCTGTATAAATGTAAGGCAATAGAAGTCGATATTCCCTATAATTTTTCAGATGAGAATCTGACCGTGAAGAATGCGATGAAAGTGGAACTTCTGGAGAAGTATGAGTCAGGAGTATGGTCGTTTGAGCGGATGAAGCAGTTTGGTGTATACGCGGTCCGGGGGCCAAGGAATATGCCGGCGGAATTGAAAAGCGAGATGGAGAAATCTATTTAAAAAGGCATATCTGGGATATGCTTTTTTAAAATCCGTGGGGATTTGATGTTTTTATCTTATTTTCAAGCTTGTTTAAGAAGTTAAGGGGAAGTGCATAATTCTGATTAAAAAAATCAATCCCTTTGCGGATATAATAATCAGCTTTTTCCTGTTCATTCTGTCTGCTGTAACAATCGGCCAAATAAGAGCAGGTAAGAGGATATATCTGGCGTATCATATCATAGTTTAAAATACCGCGTTGTAAGTAATTCAGAATGTGCGTATATAATTGAATGGGGGTCAGTTTATTCAGGTGTGGCGCTTTTTGCAGGACAAATGCAATATTGAAAAGCATCCACAATTCTTCCAGTGTATATAATTGATAATTCAATATTTCTTCAATATGATAAAAATCTTTTGTGATACCAAGTGCTTTTACGGATAATTCATAAGCGGTTTTATTGTCGTTCTGATATTGTGCCATGAGATAAGCGCGTTTTCCCAAAAGATATTGTAAAGGCTCGCCGCATAAATACAGTGTATGAGTGGATAATTCATTTAAGTACAGCATACAATTTTCTATTTCGTGTTTCGCAAGATAATCGTCAATCTGTTTTTTATCGGCGTTAAACTCGATGAGTTCGGCAATCGAAAGCATCGGGTAGAATGCTGAAATATTTTCCCCCAGTCTGTTAAAAATATCTTTTACTATTTTATCAGAGGGTATTTTATGCCCGTTTTCTATTTTTGATATATATTCTTTACTGCATATATTCTCACAAAGAGTGGATTGGCTGATTTGTTTTGCCAGCCGCAGTTCTTTGATTAAAATACCAATGTTATGATTCATTGAAATTCTCCATTTAAAGCGCGCCATTCAAAGGTTGACTGAAAGTTCAATTTTTTTTTGAACCGTTCAGCGTTATTATGAGTATAGAAATGAGCTTTGATTTTGTCAAGCGAGGATAGTGTGAGAAGAACTTCTAACACTCGCAGCAATGGCTGCTTCGTGAAGAAGTTCTACGATTTGCCAGAGGCAATCTTTCTCACACGAAAGAACGCCTGAAATACGGCGTTCTTCCCTTTGATGGTTTGTGCCGCCGAAAGGCGGCATGGAGGATAGGTGAATGAAAAAAGTTGAGAATTATATGATATGCGGTTCTCAACTATCGGTTGATATTTGCTCAGAGCAACTCGCGTTCCCGTTTCTTGCTACATAGATACCGGTATGATATATTAAAAATGTGCCAAGACTGGATGAATGGGAAAGGCAGGTGGACGTTTTGCTGAATAAGGAAGAAATAGGGAAAAGAATTGCTTTTTTCAGAAAAGAAAAGGGTATCACGCAAAGAGAACTTGCGGATTTACTTCATATCTCTTATCAGGCTGTTTCGAAGTGGGAGTCGGGTAAGAGTCTACCTACAGTTGAGATGCTATATGAAATTTCTAACCTGTTACATGTGACGGCCGATATGCTGTTGAATGAAAATGAATGGAAGAACAGAAAAATTTCCTACATGGATGCAGGGTTGGATACGCGGAAACTGCATATTCTGAAAGATGAGATCATGAAACTTAATTCGAAAGATGCGGCAATCTTGTCCGCAGACTATGCCGATGCCTGCCTGTTCCAAATAGATACTTCAAAAATGAAAGAACCGATATATTCCTGTATTATCTGCGTGCCGGGTTCTAAGGAAAAATTGGCGGAAAAATATCGGTATAACCAGGAGATTTGTATGGATGCAGCCGCGAATGCCATGAATTTTGTATTGCAGCACGGCATGAAGCCGGTAATCCTGAAAGCAATGGTAATGTGTGGAAATTATAATCAGGAACAGCTCTATTTGATGGCACAGGCATTTCGGGATGTCTGCGATAAAAATATGGTCTCCTTTACCGGAATGGAGATTGCAGCTCAGCCGGTCAATTTTACGCCAGAAGAGTATAAAATAAGCGTTACGGTAGTAGGCGTTCAGGACAGGGATAAACTGTTGGCCGGGAATCGCCTGGAAGAGGGGGATATTCTGATCGGCATGAAAACAGAGGGGATAGCAGGGACGAACTATCCGATCGTGAAGGTCATACTGGATAAAAAACCGGAGCTTTATCATGCCAGAATTGATGAAGATAAATTTTTTCTTGATGAGCTGATGAAGGCAAATTCAGCATTTGCAAGAGAAATCATGGCACTGCAGGAAAAAGGATATCTGCATATGGCTTTTCGGCTGGATCCTGCCCTGTTGGGGAATAGGAACTGGACGGAAATACCGGAAGGGCTGGGAGCCTGTATCGAACTGGATTCGGTTCCGGTCATGCCCTTGTATCAGTTTCTTTTGGCACAGGATATGATTGGGGAAAATGTATTTGCGCGTCATTTTCATATGGGAATCGGCATGGTGGCAGCCGTGCCGGAAAAAAACTGGAAGGAAGCTATGAAAGTGATTGGGGAGTATACAGAATGCTGGCGCATCGGACGGATAGAAACGGATGATGGGCACAAAGGAGAAAAGGTTTGGAGTAAGGGGGAATTGCAATGCCGCTTCCATTAAAAGCAGGATATAATTTTAGCTATCATCATTCCTGCCGCCCGCCGCGTTTTGAAATGACCGCAGCGGAGGCATATACGGATTTTTACGGACTTTCCTATTTGATAAGAGGTGAGAATCTTTCCTATTCTCCGGAGGGTATGTGTGTTCTGCAGGAAGGAGATATCTCTTTTATACCGCAGAATGTTTATTACCGTTCGTCCTACATATCCGACAGACCGCGAGAGACCGTGCTGATAAAATTTACGGATTACATGGTGTCCGATTTGCTTAAAGTAATGGACGTCAGGTGTTTTAACGAGCTTCTCGTCGGTCATCAGACGGTCATCCATTTAAACGAATCTTTGCGGAAAAATGTCCTTGATATTTTGAAGGAAATGGAACAGGAATGGAATTCCTATAACGAATATTCTGAAATTATTTTAAAAGGTCTTTTGAATAAGCTGATTGTTTTTTGTCTGAGCAGACGGGATGAAGAGGAAGAAATTTCGACCATAAATGAAGAAACAAAACAGGACAAATTGAGTATGGCGATTGAATATGTCAAGGCAAATCTTGAAAAAAGCCCTTCTTTGCAGGAAACTGCCGAACAGATTCATATTTCCCCGTCGTATTTGTCCAAAATATTCATCAACCGTCTGCACACGCCGTATTCGGCTTTTGTCCTGAATGAAAAGATACTGTATGCACAAAAGCTTTTGGTAAATTCGGACGAGGGAATGACGGAGATTGCAAAGAAAGCCGGATTTTCCAGCAATACCTATTTCAGCGACTGCTTTAAGAGGGTTACAGGTTCGTCTCCGCTGCAGTTCAGAAAGGAAATGTCATCCATATGAAAACAGATAAGGAAATTTTAAAGCAGATTATAAGGTATGTTGGAAAACACAGAAGTCTCATATTTTTTGCTTTATTGGCCGGAGCGTTATGTTCTGCGTGCGGCGTTGCCGGTTCCGAACTTTTAAAGCGTGTCATTGACGGTCTGTCGGCGGGAACCTTGACGGACATCGGCCGGATTATTTTGATGTGTGCCGGCATACTGCTCACCGGAACAGGAGCAGCATGGATTACGAGGTTTGCTTCCGGGAGCGTGGCGGCGAAAGTACTTCAGGAAGTGAAGGATGATGCGGTATCTCATATTACCGGCGTAACGGCGGAATATATGGCGAAGAATCGTTCGGGAGATATTTTGTCAAGGCTTACGGATGGTGTGAACTGGGTCAGCATTTTTGTGCAGGATGATTTGATTTTTGTTATGATGAATCCCTGCCTGCTGCTTTTTTATTTTATCTATTTGCTGTATCTTAATCCGCTGTTGTTTCTGATATCCATTGTGCCGACACTCCTGTGCCTGCCTTTTGGCGCCTCGTTAACGACGAAATTTAAGGCGGGTTCCAGGGCATATATGCAGTACTCTGCAGAAGTCATCAGTTCTTCATCGGATATGATAGGCGGTATGGAAGTAGTCAAAAGTTATTCCCTTCAGGATACGCTTCTGGAGGATTACCGTGAAAGTGTGCGGAAAATGACGGATATGGCAATCCATAATGACGGGAATCAGTATAAGGGGCGGGCGTTCTGGATTTTGTCGGGAACGCTTTCTTCTATACTCTGTCTTGTTGCGGGAGGATGGTTCTGTCTGCAGGGAAAGCTGACGATAGGCGGTCTGGTGGCTTTTTTTGCTCTTTTGCCGAAGATGGTGGAAGTCATCAACGATATGGCGAACAGAATTTTTAACAGCAAGACAGCACTGGCAGCAGTGGAAAGAGTGTTCGAAATTCTGAATACACCGGTAGAGCCGACGGGAAGCGCAGTGTCCGGCATGGAAGATGCCCCGGCAATAGAATTTCGGGATGTGTTTTTTGCTTACGAGGAAGGTGCGCCGGTGTTGAATGGTACCAGTTTTCAGGTTCCAAAGGGCAGTACGGTGGCTGTGGTCGGCGCGAGCGGAGGCGGAAAAAGCACATTGCTTCGTCTTTTGTGCGGGTTTTACAGACCGCAGCAGGGAAGTATTTTGATTGAAGGAATTGAACTGGGTGACTGGAATCTGGAAGCGCTGCGCTCCCGTTTTTCCTATGTATCCCAAGGGGCATATCTGTTTCCGGGGTCTGTGGGAGAAAATATTGCTATGGGGAAACCCGGAGCGGATGGGGAGAAGATCAGGATGGCGGCCGAGGCGGCAAATGCTGCAGGTTTTATCAGCGAACTTCCCGAAGGGTATGATACGCCGGCGGGCGAGAGGGGATCGCGTCTGTCGGGCGGACAGATACAGCGTATTTCCATCGCGCGTGCACTTTTGAAGGATGCGCCGATACTGCTTTTGGATGAGGCGACCTCGGCGCTCGATGTACAGGCTGAGACCGATGTACAGAAGGCGCTCGACAGGCTGGCAGAAGGGCGTACGACGCTTGTGGTCGCACACAGGCTTTCTACGATTAAAAACGCGGATTATATTGTCGTTATGGACCAGGGAAAAGCGGCTGAAATCGGAACACATGAAGAATTAATGGAACGGGGCAGCGTATATCCAAAGCTTTATTCCATGTATGCAGGAGGTCATGATGAAAGATAGAACAATGATCGCACGACTGAAAAAGTATATATCGCTTTTTGAGAAATCTGGTATATACTGGTTCTGTCTGTTGTTGATTCCGGGTACGGAAGTATTTATCAGCGCGATGAACGCATTATTTTATCAAAAGATCATCAATGCGGTGACGGCTTCCGATATGATATTATTCCGTTCTGCGTTATGGCTGGCGGCGGTCGTTCTCGTAGCGAGCATGGCCAAATGTCTCATTGTTTATACTTATATGTATCAGATTCGTCTGATCATGGCCAGGCTCCGCATACGGGTGATGACTCATTTGTTCCGTCTGCCGATGGCCTATTTTGAAGGACATCATACGGCGGATTCCATACAAAAACTGTGTTTCAATGTAGAGGATATCAAGAACTCTCTCGCAAACAGGCATTCGCAGGTCATCAACCCCGTGATAATGGGCGTATCTGCAATCACGATCATCATGCTGCTGGATCCCCGGATAGGGTTGATGGTACTCGTATTGAGCATAATATCGGTGAGGATCAATATGGTGCTTTCGAAGCCGCTTCGCGGCATGGCGGTCAGGATACAGAAACTTTTGGCTTCCTGCACGGAAAGCCTGACCGATATTCTGGCGGGGCTCGATGTCATCAGAATGTTTCCCGGGGCACGCGTTATGGTGAAAAGATATTCTGCTGTCAATGCGGACGTGGCCGTTCATACAATGAAGCGCTTTCGCAGGATGTCTGATGTGCGCGCGGTGGAGTGGGCTTTTGGTTTTTTATGTAATATCGTTATTCTGTTAGTCGGTGTATTCATGTCGTTTGCGGGTCTGGTGGATTTCGGTACGGTGGTGGCGATTCTCAGTTTACAGGGTATGGTATCATTTTTTCTGAGCAATATCGGCAGTGCGTGGGGCTGTCTGATCGATTCCTTTGTTCTTGCGGACAGGGTATTTGAAATTTTGGACCAGCCGGCCGGTCCTGAGCATTACGGGGATAACGCGATAGAGGAGGACAGTGCTTTTTCTGTGGACGGCTGCGGCATTATCATGCACGATGCGGTATTTTCCTATGATGGTGAGGATAGGATATTGGATGGCGTGAATGTTACGGTAGACAGTGGAAAAACGGCCGCGCTCGTGGGAGAGAGCGGCGGCGGGAAGAGTACGATCATCAAGCTTCTGCTGGGATTTTATCAATTGAACAGCGGTGCGATTGGTGTGCTTGGAAGGCCGTTATCTGACCTTACCCCGGATGAACTGCGGAGAAAGATTGCTTACGTTCCGCAGGATGCCTACCTTTTTACAACAAGTATCAAAGAAAATATTCGGTACGGCAGGCAGGATGCGAGCGATGAGGAAGTCATTGAGGCGGCAAAACGCGCTTATGCCCATGAGTTTATCATGGCATTTCCCAATGGATATGACACGCTGGTCGGAGAACGCGGCGAAAGCCTGTCGGGCGGGCAGCGACAGCGGATTGCAATTGCCCGTGCATTTATCCGGAATGCGCCGATACTGCTTCTGGATGAGGCGACTTCCGCTCTGGATTCGGAGAGCGAGCAGCTCGTCCAAAAGGGGCTTGAGGCGCTTATGGGTGGGCGCACGACGCTCGTAGTGGCGCACAGGCTTTCGACCATTGAAAAAGCGGATGTGATATATGTTATCAGCGGCGGAAAAGTGTGCGAGCAGGGCAGGCATACCGAATTGCTGGAACAGGGCGGCGTTTATAAAAGGCTGGTGGAACTGTCGGGGAGCGGAGTATAAGGAAGAAAGTTGTTCTAATTAAGCGTTTTTAAAGAAAGGGCGAAAGTTATGACGGTAAATGAAAAAATGGAACTTGTTATAAATCTTGCGGAAGAAGCGTTGGGAAAAAATGAATTGCCGATAGCGTGCATTATATTTCATAATGATACAATCATAACGCAAAGCCACACATCGGAAGCCGCAGATAAAAGATTGTTGGTTCATGCGGAAATAAAGGCGCTGATGGAACTGGACCGGAAAAAAATAAAGGCAAAAGAAAAGATGCAGATGGAGTTGTTTACGAATTTAGAACCCTGTATGATGTGTTTAGGCGCAGTAGTATCGTCCTTTGTCGGTAAAATATATTATTCACTTGATGCGCCGTCTGATGGTGCGGTGAAATGGGCAGAGAAAACGTGGGATGCGCATCATATCAAATCGACCTTTTGTCTGCCGGAAATTACATCAGGGATTTTGGAAACAGAAAGTAAAACATTATTCAAAAGATACATTGATATTCACAAAGAAGGCCCGCTGGTAGAGTGGGTGAAAACGCTTATCTACTAGAATGAAGTCTTTCGGAAAGCGGATAATCCTTTATGGAAGCTCCTGCAGATGAGAGCGCAGCAGTTCGATGAATTTTTTACAGGCGATCGGCATACTGGCCCTGTCTTTATAACCAATGGCAATTGTCTTGGATATTTTCGGTTCCGTAGTGCAAAGCCGGATGTTATAGTTTGTCCTGTACAGTACCAGTTCGGCCAGAATGCTTACGCCCAGTCCGGCTTCCACCATAGCCATGATGGCATAATCGTCGTGAATGGTATATTTGACAACGGGAGATGCGCCGATGGCCTTAAACGCTTCCAAAGGCTCGTAATAATGCCCTTCTTCCAAAAGGATAAAGGGCTCTTTTGCTAATTCTGCCAGCGGAACGACATCCTTTTTGCCGAGGGGGTGGTCTGTCGGAAGAACGGCCAGCATCACCCCTTCTTTTAACACGATGGTTTCGATTCCTGTAACAGCTTCAGGATTTACAAAACCGAAGTCAACGGCGCCCGTTTTGATCCATTCATAGATGGAACTGTAATCTCCCTGATGGATTACAAATTCAACTTCGGGGTAGTGTTCCTGAAATTCCTTGAGCAGTCCGGGGAGCCAGTGGGCGGAAATACTGGCAAGCGTTCCCATGCGGATCGTGCCTGTTTTCAATCCTTTTATTTCGTTTATCCTTTCATGAACAGCGCGGTACTGGTAGATCAGTTTTTCAATCTGCGGATAGAGTTCTTCTCCCTCGAGTGTCAGTTTGGCGCCGGTCCGAAAACGATTCACGAGCTTTAAAGACGTTTCTTCCTCTAAAGAGGATATCATCTGGCTCATGGCCGATTGGGAATACCCCATGGCCTCAGCCGTTCTGGAAAAAAAGGAAACGCAAGGAGGAGGATTCGCAGAAATGAACGTGATTCCATATCAGGAGAAATATAAAAAGGATTTCATACAATTTAACACGGATTGGATTGAAGATAATTTCGGTTATCTGGAAAAAGAAGATCTGGAGACTTTCGACCACATTGAGGAAAGTCTGGAAAAAGGTGCAATGATCTATTTTGCGGTGGAAAACGAAAACGCTCTGGCGGCGTGTATGACAAAGCCGATGGGAGCTGATGGGATATGGGAATTGTGCAAACTGGGTTCTAACAAACATCTTCCGCATAAAGGCGCCGGAAGCGCCGTTTTTGAGGCGGCAATGAACTGGGCGGTCGAGCATGGGGCAGAAAGATTATTTATCATATCGAACAGCAGATTAAAAGCGGCAGTGCACATTTATGAAAAATACGGATTCCACGAAATTAAGCTGGATGATTATGCGTATGACAGGGGAGACATTGCGTTTGAATATCTCGTTCCGTAAAATGCAGACAAGTTTCTAAATAAAATAGTCAATCGTATTTTCCGGAAGAAGGCGGGTCTCCTGATTGAAAATGATTACGGCCTCTCGCTGTTCAAACGGCCCCATCTCATAGAAGCCTTCACCGGTGCGGTTCAAACGTTCGATGGATACAAGGCGGTTAGCATGCTTGGGCTGGCCGTTGATGAAGCTAATGCCCGGCTCGGCATATTCTTCGCTGAGTTCCGGGTCATCTTCTTCCTCATAATAGGGGTCAAAAAGATACAGACTGTCACCTTCAACGCCGGTCAGCAGTACATAGTGAGGAACTTCCAGAAACAGGCGCAGGACAACGGCGCCGCCCTGCTGTAAAGCGCAGATGATTTTGTCTGCCTGACCGATATGTACCTCGTCCCCCGATAAAAACTCACAGGAAATCGGGAATTTCTTCATTCTGCCAAACTGGTTGAGCCAGTTGGCAAGAAACATCATAGCGGACGCGGAAGTGCCGAGTTTGCCGACTTCGCCTGCTTCATTATAAGAATCCAGACAATAGAGCATAATATATTTAATGATATCGGGATAGATATCCTCCCTTTCAAAGAGAAACCGGACTGCGTTGGTGAGCGAAACCGGCCCGCAGTCGTATTCACTCGATTGATAATTAAGCAGATTTTTCATGGCCTTTGCTTTACCTTTCCTGTTCATTTTCCGAGCTTTCAGATTTTTTCATAAACTGAAAGTGATTGTAATATACAACGTATGTCGATTATTGTCAAGAAGTTACGCCTGGGCCAGTCCTGCCCGGCCGCCCGGTCAGGAAGCTGAACTGTTACCCGGCATCTTATATATATGCAAAAAAAGATTGACAATAGTAATATATGGAAATATAATATACGCAGTTCCTAGTTGAATAGTAGGAAATGAACCGAAGGCGGTCAGCGGCTTGCAGTCTGCGGCGGCACAGCGGTCAGGAATGGAGGAGAAGGTTAAAGATGAAAAAATTTATCAGCAGTAAAATTGTCAGTCTGGTGTTCGTGTTTGCGATGGCACTCATGGTGGCTGGCTGTGGTGCATCGGACGGCGGTACGTCAAATGGCGGCGCGTCTTCAGGAGAGAATGCAGGCAGCAGCGCTTCCGGGGAGAAAATCGTGAATATCGGTATTACGGACTCTCTGGGAGGCATTAACCCGCTGACGATCGATCAGACCTGGGTCAATAAGTATGCGGTCGGTCTGGAGTTCCTTCCGCTCGTAGAACTCGACGGAGAACTGAATTTTCAGCCAATGCTGGCGGATTCCGTAACGACGGAAGATAACAGGAATTTTGTCGTTCATATCGATGAAAATGCGGTGTGGTCAGATGGAACGCCAGTTACGGCAGAGGACGTGGAATTTACTTTCTTGAAGCTGGCAAGTCCTATAATCGCCAATCCGACGCTGATGCTTTACGCATTTGAAGGTGTAAATGAAGACGGTTTTGTGGAAGAGGGCGCCGAGAGCGTAGAAGGCATTAAAGTATTGGATGAAAAGACCGTGCAGTTTACGACCAAATATCCGATTGCGCTGACGACTTTTGAAAACACATATGCTTTTTATCTGCATACGCTTCCCAAGCATATTTTGGGGCAGTACAGCGATACGGAACTTATGACGCTGGACTGGTTCAACCACCCGGATGTGGTGAGCGGTCCTTATATGGTGACGAACTATGATGTGGACCACTATATTTCTTATACGGCAAATGAGCAGTATTGGAAAGGCGCGCCTAAGATTGGAAAGCTGAATTTTAATATTCTCGATTCCAGCCAGATATATGCGGGGCTTCAGTCCGGTGAAATCGACCTGACGCATCATACGATGACAGCGATTCCGCAGGAGGACTATGAGAATATCGAAGCGCTGGAAAATATTGACGTAGTATACGGTTCTCCGGTCACGAATCAGTCGGTATTTATTCAGACAGAAAATATACCTGATACAAGAGTGCGTCAGGCGCTTGTATATGCAATCGACAGAAATCAGATTCTGGAGCAGCTTATGAAAGGACATGGTGAAATCGTAGACGGTTTCCTTTCTTCGGCGGGACCGTTTTATGATGAGGAAATCGCGCCAATGCCCTATGACCCGGAAAAGGCTAAAGAGCTGCTTGCGGAAGCAGGATGGGATGGTTCCCAGACACTTCGTTTCTATGTAAATTCCGGCGACGGTACCTTTGTAAATGCGGCACAGGCGATGGTGGCACAGTGGGCAGCCGTTGGAATTAAAGTAGAGATACAGACGGTAGATCTGGCGGCTTTGATGACGATAGCGGGCACGACGGATTATGATCTTTTTGCGGTACAGTATACTTATGCGCCGGTAGACCCTTATCCGGATATTGCATGGCTGCTTGGCGGCGAAGGAAGCTGGACCGGTTACGGCAGTGATGAGATCAATGCGGCGCTGGAGTCAACGCAGACAGCCGGCAGCATAGAGGAAATGAGAGCGTTCTATACTGTTGTAAATAGAAAGGTGCAGGAAGATGTTCCAATGTTCTCGGCTTATATCATCAGCGCGCAGGGGGCGGTCAACAAACGGCTCACAGGTGTAAACGCGAATGTTTACGGCACTTTGATTAATGTGCATGAGTGGGATATTGTGGAATAGAAGCCAGAAAGCGGCTTTCCGGCGATTGGATGTCTGTCGGAGCAGATAATGGGGATATTTTCCGGATTTGTCTTGCGATAGCAAAAAGTTGATGATAATATAAACGTTAAGTTGCAATACCACAGACGGCAGCTGCTGTCTGTGGTATTTATTACAAATGCGCCTGACGGCGCACATTGATTTTGTATCCGGCAGTCGGGCAGATATGCCGACTTTAATATTGGGCGGCCGCAAAAGGAGGTATCGCTGTAAAGATGTCACATTTACTCGAAGTGAAAGGACTTACAACGTCTTTTAAGGGAGATTTCGGAACGAAAAACATCAGTGTGGACCACGTCAGTTTTCATGTGGATAAAGGGGAGACAGTCTGTATCGTCGGGGAATCCGGCTGTGGCAAAAGCGTGACATCCCTTTCCCTCATGAGGCTGCTTTCCAGAAGCGGGGAAGTAACGGAAGGATCGGTATTGTTCGACGGGCAGGACTTATTTGCGATGACGGAGAAAGAACTGGATAAAGTCCGGGGCAATCAGATTACGATGATCTTTCAGGACCCGCTCACTTCCCTGAATCCTGTTTTTACGGTGGGCAGTCAGATTACCGAAAGTATCCGCACTCATATGAATATGTCAAAAGAGGAAGCGCGGGCGCGGGCGGAAATGCTGCTTAAAAAAGTCGGCATGCCGGATGCGGCGGGCGTTATGAAAAAATTTCCGCATACCCTTTCCGGCGGTATGCGTCAGCGGGCCATGATCGCTATGGCGTTGTCCTGCAATCCGAAGCTTCTGATCGCGGATGAGCCGACGACGGCATTGGATGTGACGATACAGGCGCAGATCATGAAGCTGTTAAAAGAATTGCAGCAGGAAAACGGAATGTCTCTGATTCTGATCACGCACGATATCGGATTGGTCGCCCGTATGGCCGACAGAGTGCTCGTGATGTATGCGGGGCAGTTGATTGAGGAGGCTCCCGTAAAAGAATTGTTCAAAAACCCGAAGCATCCTTATACGGAAGCGCTGCTCGCATCGGTGCCGACGATACGGGATGAAGCCGACCGACAGCTTTTTTCCATTCCCGGTATTGTGCCTGAAGTGTATGATGATATCGAAGGCTGCCGGTTCGCGGGGCGGTGTCAGCATTACCGGCCGGAGTGCGATAAGAAACAGGAAGATTATGAGTTCGGGCCGGGGCATACGGCGAAGTGCATAGGGCGAAAAGAATTTCCGGGTCAGCTGAGGGACGCGGACTGAGAAATTCTATTTTTCGCCCGGCAGAATCGCTTATATGTGATTCTGCCACGGAGCCGGTGGAAGGGAATAAGATATTCATGAGACGAAAAAAGTGGAATATACAGATTCTTTTCATTGTTTTGTTTAGTTTCTGGATAACGGCGTGTGGGAAACAGGCGGATACGGAAACGCTGACGGGAAACGTGGAGGAAGAAAGCGAAGAGGATGTTGCAATAGAGGAAAAGATGGAAGAAGAAAGCGAAGGGGATGCCGCGGTAGAGGAAGCTGCGGAGGGAGAGCGCGGCAAGGCCGCTGTATTCATATTAAGTAGGAGGAAGATTACAATGGAAAAGGAGCAGGTGCCGCTGATTCAAGTGGAAAATATGAAAAAATATTATCCTGTCAAGGGCGGTATCATTCCGCATACGACCGCATACATCAAAGCGGTGGACGGGGTCAGTTTTTCCATCATGCAGGGGGAAACGCTCGGCCTTGTGGGAGAGTCCGGCTGCGGAAAATCCACCATCGGCAGGCAGTTAGTAGGCCTGGAAGAACCGACGGAAGGCAGTATATATTATAAAGGTACAAATCTTGCCAAAATGAAAAACTTTTCCCGGAAAAATGGAGAAAGACAGAGAATCCGTACCAATCTTCAAATGGTCTTTCAGGATTCCTATTCCTCTTTGAATCCGAGAAAGCATATATATGAAATTCTGGCGCAGCCAATGCTGTATCATCAAGTGTCCACAAAGGAAACGGTCGAAAAGGATATCGCAAAACTTCTGGATATGGTAGGGCTGCCGATGAATGTGCTCGGCAGATATCCGCATGAATTTTCCGGAGGACAGAGGCAGCGGATAAGCATTGCGAAAGCGCTTTCCCTGAACCCGGAATTTATTGTCTGCGACGAACCGGTCAGCGCGCTGGATGTGTCTATTCAGGCGCAGATTCTGAACTTGCTGAGAAGTCTGCAGAAAGAGCTGAACCTGACGCTGCTTTTTGTGGGGCATGGGCTTGGCGCGGTCAATTATGTCAGCGACAGGATTGCAGTCATGTATCTCGGGAAAATTGTCGAAATCGGCAGCGCAGAAGACGTCTTTCGGCATCCGGTGCATCCTTATACGAAGGCGCTTCTTGAGGCCGTACCCGTGCCGGACCCGGAAACGGAAGACAAAGAGCGCGGTATTCTGCAGGGAGAGATAGGAAGCAGCGAAGCGCCGCCGGCAGGATGCAGATTTCATACGAGATGTCCTTATGCGGTGGAAG
>CAMWXB010000041.1 GCA_947178125.1 uncultured Lachnospiraceae bacterium
CTGCCCATTCTGATAAGGGGAGCCGTTGTTGTTTTCGTAGGTCTGCCCATTCTGAAGAAGGGGGCCGGAGTTGTTTTCATAAGACGGCTCGTTTTGCTCAAATGGAGCGTTATTATTTTCAACGGATTGTGCGTTGTCTGTGGAAACTTCCGTTTGTCTGTTTTCCTGAAAGTCCATAGGTGTTCCTCCTGATATATAAAGGTTATTATAGCACAGATAGATAAAAATTAACAGATAAATAAGAAGTTTTGGTAAAAATTATAGCCGCCTGACCGATGGCTGCACTGTTAAAAAATTCTGTATTGACATCTCGTTTCTATCGTATTACTATATATTTAGTATTGCTAAATATATAGTGAAATAGAGGAATACGATAACTCGTTTTGGAATTGTGTACCTATATGAAAATAAATCATAATTGCAGCCATAAATCAGGATATGAAGCGGAGGAAATATGTGGTTTTGGTGGTTTATATTTGTTTGTGATATGTTTATTCCAATACTTATGGTCATTGTCGGTAATATGATGAGGAAACATGCTCCTGAAAAAATCAATGGAATAATCGGCTATCGGACGGCACGTTCTATGAAAAATATAGACACATGGAAGTTTGCACATGATTATTGTGGCCGCTTATGGTGGAAAATCGGCTGGAGCATGTTGATACCGTCATTTGTGATTCATATTCCTTTTTACCATAGTTCTGAGAATACGATTGGAATAGTTGCAGCAATTTTATGCACAATGCAGTGTGCGATTTTAATATTATCCATTTTCCCGACGGAAAAAGCTTTAAAAAGAACATTTACGGATGACGGAATGCGAAGATGATATTCGGTGGAACAAAAACGATACTTGAAAGGAGCGCGGCAGAAATGCAGGAAAAGTATGAGCGGCAGATGAAAAAGGGTGTTTTGGATATGCTGGTACTGCGGCTCCTTTTGGAAGAAAAGAAGTATGGCTATCAACTGATTGCAGAACTTAGGGAAAAGGGCGGCGATATTTTTGGCTTAAAGGAAGGAACATTATATCCGATACTTTATCGATTGGAGGATGAAGGGCTGATAGAGAGCAGATGGTCCGAAGCGGAGAACAGACAGCCGCCCAGAAAATATTATCTGATGACGGATAAGGGGCGGACGGCGTTTGAAGAGATTCATCAGGTGTGGCGCAGAATCGTGGACAGTGTAGATGGTCTGATGGAGCAGTCATCAGACATGGCTATGGAAGAGAGGGGGAAGATATAGAAATGGAAGCGGAAAAATATGTGAATAGCATTGTCAAAAAAATAAAATGCACAAGTACGAAGAAGAAAGAGATTAAAGTCCAGCTGCTGTCGGATATTGCCATGCGCCGGAAATCAGGAGAATCCATGGAACAGATTATGGAGAGCATGGGGACGGCCGAAGAGATTGCGGAGGCCTTTGAGCAGAATCTGTCAAAAGCAGATAAAAAAGCATATAAAAGGCGGAGGATTTTGATGACGATAGGCAGCATTGTCCTGGTGCTGCTCATCTTGTGCCGGTATGTGTGGTGGCTCATTCCGAAAGCAGTGGATATCGGCGGCGATACCCGGTTCAGCCAGGAAAAAGTTACGATAGAGGTAGAAAAAGTCATCGAACTGTTAGATGAAAATGATTATGAGTCCCTTCAGGAGATATCGGTAGAAAAAATCCGTGCAATGCTGAATCAGGAAACGGTCGGCGGCGTAAAGGATGTGATTTCTACAGACTGGGGAGAACGGCAGTCGATTGGTAATGTGTATATAGGCGGTGTGAAGCAGAAAGGAAAGCTGCTCATTGTTACGCAGGTGGATGCGGTCTATGAAAATGTCAGCGTCGTTTATACCATTTCCTTTGATGAAAATATGGAACTGGCCGGGCTTTATATGCGATAGGAGGGAGTCCGTCTTACAATATGCCATGGTTTATGATATAATAAAAGATAAATAAACGATGCGGAGCAGTATCTGTTTCTGTAGTTAATCGAAAGGTGTTGCAATATGAAAGACGAAAGGCAAATCGAAAACGATTTTATTGAAAAGCTGAAGGAGTTAAAATATACCTATCGTGAAGATATTAAAGATAAAGCAGCTCTTGAAGAAAATTTTAGAAATCATTTTCAAAATCTAAATAGAGTTAGATTAAGTAATTCTGAATTTCTGAGATTAAAAGAGAGTATTATAACTTCTGATGTATTTGCAGCAGCCCAAAAATTAAGAGAAATCAATACTTTTAAACGAGATGATGATACTCCATTACAATATACGCTCGTTAATACTGTTGACTGGTGCAAAAATGAATACGAAGTTATCAATCAGCTTCGCATAAATACAGAAAACAGTTATCATCGCTATGATGTGATCATTCTTATCAATGGCATTCCTGTTGTTCAAATAGAATTGAAATCGCTTCAGGTCACACCGAGAAGAGCAGTGGAACAAATAGTGAAATATAAAAACGATCCGGGAAATGGATTTACGAATTCATTACTGTGTTTTATGCAGCTTTTTATTGTCAGTAACGAATGCCATACTTATTATTTTGCAAATAATAATAAAGATCATTTTAGATTTAATGCGGATGAGAGATTTTTACCTGTTTATCAGCTCGCAGATAAAAATAATGAGAAAATTACCCACTTGCATGATTTTTCCGAGATTCTATTGCGGAAATGTGCTTTAGGTGAATTGATTAGCAAATATATGGTTTTAGTAGCGTGCGAACAAAAAATGATGATAATGAGGCCATATCAGATTTATGCTGTAAAGGCCATTATGGATTGTATTGAACAAAATAGAGGAAATGGCTATATATGGCATACGACAGGCAGTGGAAAAACGCTTACATCCTTTAAGGCGTCAACATTGCTGAAGGATAATCGAAACATAGCAAAATGTCTGTTTGTTGTTGACAGAAAGGACCTTGATAGACAAACGAGAGAAGAATTTAATAAATTTCAGGAAGGATGTGTTGAAGAAAACACCAATACTGAAACATTAGTAGAAAGACTCACTTCTGAAGATTATCGTGACAAGGTAATTGTAACAACGATTCAAAAGCTTGGTTTGGCGCTTGATGAAGACAACAAACGAATTCAGGAAAAGAAAAAAAGAGGAGAGTTAACATACAAAGAGCGTTTGGCTCCTTTGAAAGATCAGAGAATTGTCATGATTTTTGATGAATGTCATCGTTCGCAGTTTGGAGAGAACCATAAAGCTATTAAAAATTTCTTTCCCAAAGCACAGCTTTTTGGATTTACAGGGACCCCGATTTTTGAAGAAAACGCAGCATATAAACAAGTTGATGGAACAGTAGGTTCTTACACGACAACAAAAGATATTTTTGAAAAAGAGCTTCACGCATATACGATTACACACGCTATCGATGACGAAAATGTTTTGCGTTTCCACATTGATTATTATAAGCCGGAAGAAGGTAGAAGTACTTCAAAAGAAAATGAAAAGGAAAATAAAAGAGCTGTAATAAAAACAATTCTTTCAAAACACGATGCGGTGACTGATAATAGGAGATATAACGCTATTTTTGCGACAGCTTCTATTAATGATGCCATTGAATATTATGAATTATTTGAAGCAGAACAGCAGAAGCTTGCAGAGGATGAAAATGTAGATTTTAAACCAATCAATGTTGCCTGTGTATTTTCGCCGCCGGCAGAAGGCAATAAAGATGTTCAACAGATTCAGGAGGATCTTCCACAGGAAAAGGAAGATAACCAAAAAGAACCTGCGGAAAAGAAACAGAAACTTGTACAAATTATAGGCGATTATAACAGACAGTATGGGACAAACCATAACATCAGTAATTTTGATGGTTACTATCAGGATGTACAGCTAAGGATTAAGAACCAAAAATATGCAAATACGGATTATCCCCATACAAATAAAATTGATATCACGATAGTTGTTGATATGTTGTTAACAGGTTTTGATTCAAAATATCTGAATACTTTATATGTAGATAAAAATTTGAAGTATCACGGGTTGATACAAGCGTTTTCAAGGACGAACAGAGTTCTTAATGATACGAAACCATATGGAAATATTCTTGATTTCAGGAACCAGACGGACGAGGTGGATAATGCCATTGCACTGTTTTCCGGTGAAAGTAACAGCAGACGTGCAAAGGAAATCTGGCTTGTTGAACCAGCACCAGAAATGATTGTCAAATTGGATAATGCTGTTGATGAACTGAAAAAGTTTATGGAATCTCAAGGCCTTGAATGTAAACCAGGGGAAGTGAGCAATCTAAGAGGAGATGCGGCAAGGTGCAAATTTATTAACATATTTAAGGAAGTCCAGCGACTGAAAACGCAGCTTGAACAGTATACAGAAATAGAAGAAAAAGATGCGGCTAAGATTATGGAATTATTGCCGGAAGATACAATGCGTGCATTTCGTGGAGCATACATGGATATGGCACAGAGGCTAAAAGCCGCGCAGGGAAAAGAAATTGAAAATAAGGATTCGGAGGTGGAGCAGCTTGATTTTGAGTTTGTTCTGTTTTCTTCTGCTATTATTGATTATGACTACATTATGGCACTTATTTCCCGGTACACGCAGTATGAGCCGAAAAAACAGCATATGAGAAAAGAACAGATTATTGGAATGCTTTCTGCAACCTCTAATCTGTTTGACGAAAGGGAAGATATTATTGAGTATATTAATTCACTTAAAGTTGGAGAAACTCTGAATGTAGATGCAATCAAAGCAGGTTATCAAAAGTTTAAAGAGCGGAAAAATAATAATGAAATCAATGCTCTAGCAATTAAACATGGCATTGTAATTCATGATTTGCAGGGGTTTGTTCAGGGAATAACGGAACGAATGATTTTTGATGGAGAAAAACTGAGCGATTTGCTTGCACCGCTTAATCTTGGCTGGAGAGATAGAACTCAAAAAGAATTGGAATTGATGGAAGATTTAATTCCTCTGTTAAAGAAATTGGCGAACGGTCGTGAAATTGTGGGGTTAAATGCGTATGAATAAAAAGAAAAAAACAGAAATCAGGTTGAGATTCCCTGAATTTACAGACAGTAAATGGATTAAGACAAAATTAGGAAATATTTCATCAATTGTAAAAGAAAAAGCGGGAGAAAATAAATATCTTCTTATGAGCGTTACATCAGGAGTCGGTTTAGTACCTCAAACTGAAAAATTTGGCAGAGAAATCGCCGGAGACTCCTATAAAAATTATACTGTAATCAGGAGGTACGATTTTGCTTACAATAAAAGTGCAACAAAGCAGTTCCCAGAAGGTTTTATATCCATGCTTAGTGACTATGATGTTGCTGCCGTTCCGAATAGTATTTTTATTTGTTTTAGAATTACCGATAATGAATGTTATCCTCTTTTTTTGAACTATCTTTTTTATAATAATTATCACGGTAAATGGTTAAAAAGATACATAGAAGTAGGAGCACGGGCACATGGGGCGCTCAGCATGGACACAGAACATTTGTGGGATATGCCGATTGATTTGCCGTGTTTGAAAGAACAGCAAAAGATAGCCAATTGTATATTTTCTGTCAGTAAGTTGATTGATGCGGAAAGCAGAAAACTTAAGGCGCTTAAAAAATATAAAAAGGGGTTGATGCAAAAGCTTTTTCCTGCTGAGGACATGGATGTGCCGGAGTGGAGATTTCCTGAATTCCGGGATTGCGGTGCATGGGTAGAATGTAGTGTGGGAGATATTTTGAAGCCTGTTACCCCACCTCAAAAAATAGTAAAAGCTGAATATAAAGTTTCAGGTAAATATCCAATTATTGATCAATCTCAGGAATATATTTCGGGATGGACGGATGATGAAGCATCTGTGGTATTCAATGATTCTCCATTAATTGTTTTTGGAGATCATACTTGTGTTTTAAAGCTGGTAAAACAGCCATTTGCACAAGGGGCAGATGGAGTCAAAATCCTTTCCGTGGATGATAAGCTGGACGAGGAGTTTGTATACTATGATCTGGAAAGCATCTCGATAAAAGCTGATGGATATAAAAGACATTATTCTATATTAAAAAAAAAGTCTGTGAAATACTCGGATAAAAATTCCGGTGAACAGCAAAAAATTGCAGACTGTTTTTCTAAAATAGATTCTCTGATCATAGCACAATCAAATAAGATTAAAAGTTTACAAACACACAGAAAAGGGATGATGCAAGGTTTTTTTTCTTTTCCTGAGGAGGCTGAGTTATGAATGATATCACAACTGTAAGTGATGAAAATTTGAAAGAACTATCTGAGAAAATTTTTTATTTAAATGAAAATATCATATTAATCTATGCTTTTAACGGAACAGGAAAAACTCGATTATCAGTTGAGTATAAGAATTTTACAAAACGAAATAATGATGATAGTCATGCGGGTGTTTATTACAATGCATATAGTGAAGACTTATTTGTATGGGACAACGATGTTGAAAATACTGGCAGTAGAATGAAGCTTAATGTAATACCATCCAGCTTAAATCAATATCATTCATCAATAGATGAAAACAGCGTGCGTGAGAAACTTTCGATTTACAAACCTAAATTTGATTTTAAATTTAAAATGTTTGATGATTTTTCAATGGGAATTGAATCAATTACTTTTTATGCCAGAACAAATAATGAAATAGAGAGCGAGGAGCCGATAAAAATATCCCGCGGAGAAGAACGTATTTTTATCTGGTGTTTTTTTCTGGCTTTATTTGATGTTCAGGGCTGGACAGGTCAACAAAATAGCCATTTTTTTATAGATGATCCGGTTTCCAGCTTAGATGAACATAATATTTTTATTACAGCATCTACTGTACTTGATTTGATCGATGAGCATTATGAACAAAGAAAAATTGTAATTACAACACATCATGTCGGTTTTTTTTCCATACTTTCGGACTGGCTGTGTAAAGGAGAAAAGGCGAGCAGTTATAAGCGGAAAATCCATCAATACATATTAAAGAACGATGATTCATCATTAAAGCTGCTTAGTTGTAAGAAAGATGTTTTTATGTACCATTTGGAACTGCTTCAAATTCTTCAAAATGCAATTAATGAGCATAAATTGTACGCATATCATTTTGCAATATTAAGGCAGGCATTGGAAAATATTTCTTCCTTTCTTGGTATAGGGCGTATTTCATATGTACTTGAACAAATTGGAATAGACGATACAGATACCGTTGCGCGAATTATAAATACACTATCGCATAAAACGGTATTTAGATATGAAATGAAAGAAATGGTTCCGGACAATGTAGAACTTCTTACAGATATTTTTAATAAAATTCAGCAGAAATATAATTTTGTTATTCATGGAGGTACAGGAAATGAATGATACGCAGCAAAAACAATTAGGCTCAACTTTATGGGCAATTGCTGATAGATTGCGTGGTGCAATGAATGCAGATGATTTTCGGGATTATATGTTGTCGTTTCTTTTTTTGCGTTATCTATCCGATAATTATGAAGAGGCAGTAAAAAAAGAATTGGGCAGCGATTATCAGGACAGTGAAGATGAAATAAAAAGAAATCGTGATGAAATTAATTCTTATATAGAAGAATTAAAACAGATGATTGTTGAGTATGTGGATGGCATTCCTCTGAAAAAACTAGGTTTAGGAGAACATGAAACAGATAGGGATGTAATAGGAGCGGCGAGAAATAGATTTATAGAGGAAAACAATAAGATGTTTCATGCCAAGAGTGTCATTCCTCTTGCTGTGTGGTATACTCATAACTTAGACCAGGTGGAAGTTTTTGAGAAACAAATGCGTCGTAAGATCCATTATGTAATAAAGCCGGCATATTTGTGGAGTAATATATATGAATTGGCACGAACGCAAGATGAAAAATTACTGAGAACTTTGCAGGATGGCTTTAAGTATATTGAAAATGAGTCCTTTGAGAGCAGATTTCGGGGTTTGTTTTCAGAGGTAAATCTTGATTCGGATAAACTGGGGAAAAAATATAGCGAACGAAATACACTTCTGTGTTCAATTATAATGGAGATAGCGGAGGGTCTTTCTAAATTTCCAAATGAAACCGATCTTTTGGGTGATGCTTATGAATATTTAATCGGACAATTTGCGGCAGGTTCAGGAAAAAAGGCAGGAGAATTTTATACACCGCAGCAGGTTTCTACGATTCTCTCCAGAATTGTGACACTGGATAGCCAGGACCCGAGTACCGGAAAGAAGAATAAGCTTAAAAATATTCTTGATTTTGCCTGCGGCTCAGGTTCATTGCTGATAAATGTCAGGAAGCAGCTTGGGGAGAATTGTATTGGACAGATTTATGGACAGGAAAAAAATATTACAACCTATAACCTTGCGCGTATGAATATGTTGCTTCATGGATTAAAAGATTCTGAATTCCAAATACATCATGGAGATTCCTTGTTAAACGACTGGAATATTTTAAATGAAATGAATCCGGCGAAAAAAATTCAGTTTGAGGCAATCGTGGCTAATCCGCCTTTTAGTTACAGGTGGCAGACTAAAGAAGAAATGGCTGAGGATTTCAGATTTAAAGGATATGGGCTTGCGCCAAGATCGGCTGCTGATTTTGCATTTTTGCTTCATGGCTTTCATTTTTTGAGTGATGATGGGGCAATGGCTATTATCTTGCCTCACGGAGTACTATTTCGTCGTGGAGTTGAGGAAAAAATCAGAACAAAGTTATTGGAGGACGGCAATATTGATGCGGTTATAGGATTACCTGAAAATTTGTTTTTTTCTACAGGAATTTCAGTTTGTATACTGGTACTTAAGAAATGTAAAAAATTTGATGATGTGCTGATAATTAATGCAAGCGGACAGTTTAAAAAAGGAAAGCGTCAGAATATACTTTTACCTCAACATATTGATAAAATAATTGATACCTATCAATATAGAAAAGAAGAGGATAAAAAGTATTCCCGCCGAGTATCTATGGGCGAAATTAAGCAGCATGGATATAACTTAAATATTTCTCAATATGTTAGCACGGTGTCTGAAGAAGAAGTGGTTAACCTTGAAGAAGTAACACGAGAACTTGAAGAAATTGAGATTAAAATACAACAGGCAAAAGCCGAGCATAATGAATTTTTGAAGGAACTTGGTCTTACCCCTTTGCCATAGCAAGGATAGATAGTAGTATATCTGTTGTATGTGTAATTGGAACTGTGAACTTGTTTCAAGGAGGGAAAACATCATGTCAGCATTTTTAATCTGGCTGTTTTTCAGCATACTGTTCATCGGTTATGGAATCCGTGCTTTCCGTTCAAAAAAAGCAGTCCCGTTCGGCTTCTGGGTAAACGCGGCGGTATTTTCCGTAAAAGATGTGCGCGCCTATAACAGAGCAGTTGGTAAACTATGGTGCGTATTCGGTATTGTTCTCGCTTTTCTCGGCATTCCGCTTTTGAAAGGGCAGAACTCGCCGTATGCCATGCTTTCTATCCTGGGGGTCATGGCAGAGGCGATTGCGGCAATGGTCGTTTATGTCGTCGTGATTGAAAAGAAATACCGGGAAAAATGATAAAGATGATTCAAAGCTTATGAATCATGGAGGGTAGTGAGGAGGTAATTGGATGAAATTTGACCTGAGTATTTTATACAGTCTTTTCTCGGTTTTTTTCATCTTGTTTTATCCAAGACAGATAACGCATGTCATATGTTTTGGACGGCATAGAGATGAAGTGCGTATAAAGAGTAAAACGGCATATTACGGTATCTATCTGTTTTGGACGATTATCTTCGGCATTTTGTGTTTGATAATGGGGGCGGCATCCGGCCTTGATTCAACATTTGATAAAATACTGTATTTTGTGGATTTGACATATGGACATGAAGAATATGTGTCGGCTGGTGCGAGCGAAGAAAATGGCGGCACGATATATTTGACATATTATACGAAAAAGGACATTGACGAAACGATTTTATGTAAAATCATTCAGGATAATAAATTCATATGTGAACCGTATAAATTAGAAGAAGCGGAAGTGAGACAAACAGGCAGAAAGATATGGGAAATTCAGATAGATGGAGAAGTATTGGGGAACATAGAAACTGAACGGAACCTGTTCATGTGGAAAATCTGTTACATGTGGGATGAACTGAAGTTGGAAGAAAGATATAATCAGTAAATCAGGCAGGGAAAACAGGCAAAACAAAATTACAATTTAGAGTGGAAACAACCGGGAAAATCAAGTATAATGGAATGGCTGGCAAAGATTGTGTGACAGTTCAGCCGGCGGCAATACGCGAAAGGAACGGTTAGGAAATGGATATTATCGTAAAACTGAAAGAAGAACTGAAAGTGGAGAAGTGGCAGGTGGAAGCTGCCGTCAAATTGATAGATGAAGGGAACACGATTCCTTTTATCTCCAGATATCGGAAAGAAGCGACCGGCTCTTTGAATGATGAAGTGCTGCGTAATCTGTATGAGCGATTGATTTATCTTCGGAATCTGGAGGAGAAAAAGGAGCAGGTATTAAAGAGCATTGAGGAACAGGGAAAGCTGACGGATGAATTGAAGGAAAGAATCGTGGCGGCCGAAACGATGGTCGTCGTGGACGATTTATACCGCCCGTACCGCCCGAAGAGAAAGACGAGAGCGAGCGTTGCGAAGGAAAAGGGATTGGACGGCCTTGCAGAGTATATTCTGGCACAGAATGCGGAGGCGCCGATCGAGGAAGAAGCGGTCAAATACCTGCGTGAGGACGAGGATGCTGCCAAGTCGGTAAAAACGGTCGAAGAAGCAATTCAGGGCGCGAAGGATATCATTGCGGAAATGATTTCCGACGAGGCGGATTACCGTATCTATATCCGGGATATTACGATGGAAGAAGGAAAAATCGTCAGCGCCGCAAGAGACGAAAAGGCGGAGAGCGTTTACGAGATGTACTATGCTTATGAAGAACCCGTGAAAAAAGCGGCCGGACACCGTATTCTGGCCCTCAACAGAGGGGAAAGCGAGAAGTTCCTCGTCGTGAAAGTCGCGGCGCCGGAAGAGCGTATTTTACAATATCTGCGGAAAAAAGTGATAACAAGTGACAATGCGGTTACGACGCCGATTCTGGAAGAAGTAATATCTGACAGTTATGTCAGGTTGATTGCGCCTGCAATCGAAAGAGAGATTCGGAACGATCTGACGGAGAAAGCGGAAGACGGCGCGATTGCCGTATTTGGCAAGAATCTGGAACAGCTTTTATTACAGCCCCCGATTGCGGGAAAAGTAGTGCTCGGCTGGGACCCGGCTTTCCGTACCGGATGTAAGCTGGCAGTCGTGGATGCGACGGGCAAGGTGCTGGATACGAAAGTCATTTACCCAACGGCGCCGCAGAACAAAGTGGAAGAAGCAAAGGCAGAACTCAAGAAGCTGATCAAAAAATACAATGTATCTCTGATTTCCGTCGGAAACGGAACCGCTTCCAGAGAATCGGAGCAGGTCATCGTCGAACTGTTGAAAGAACTGGATACGCCGGTACAATATGTCATTGTCAACGAGGCCGGGGCATCCGTTTATTCGGCGAGCAAGCTGGCGACCGAGGAGTTCCCGAATTTTGACGTGGGACAGAGAAGCGCCGCATCCATTGCGAGGAGATTACAGGACCCGCTGGCGGAGCTTGTCAAGATAGACCCCAAATCCATCGGCGTCGGCCAGTACCAGCATGATATGAACCAGAAAAAACTGAGCGAAGCCCTGAATGGAGTGGTAGAAGACAGCGTAAATAAGGTAGGCGTGGATTTGAACACGGCTTCCGCGTCGTTGCTCGAATATGTTTCCGGCGTGACGAAAGTCATTGCCAGAAATATCGTAGATTACAGAGAAAACAACGGCCGTTTTACCAACCGGAAACAGCTTTTGAAAGTGGCGAAGCTTGGGCCGAAAGCGTTTGAACAGTGCGCGGGCTTTATGCGGATTACGGACGGCGATAACCCGCTGGATGCGACGAGCGTTCATCCGGAATCCTACGAGGCGGCGGAGAAGCTTCTGGATAAAATGGGCCTGACGATGGCGGATGTCAAGGAAGCGCAGAAAAAAGCGGCAGCTGAGAAGGCAGCAGGCAAAAAAGCCACAGCGGTAAAAGAAAAACCGGCGAAAAAGCAGAAAGAAATCGTTATCCGCAATACCAACACGGCGATGGGCAAGGCGCTTGCCGCGGCGATGGGCGGCGTTGTATTGGAGAATGACAAGAAAGAGAGCGGGAATAAAGCAGTTACTGATGCCGCAGCAAAAGCCGAAGTGACGGTCAGCAGTCTGGAACGGAAGATCAAAGATAAGAAGAAACTGGCGGAGGAACTCGGTATCGGCGAGATTACCCTGACCGATATTTTGAAAGAACTGGAAAAACCGGCGAGAGATCCGCGTGACGATATGCCCGCGCCGATTTTGCGGAGTGACGTACTGGATATGAAAGACTTGAAGCCGGGCATGATTTTAAAAGGAACGGTCCGCAATGTTATCGACTTTGGCGCTTTTGTTGATATCGGTGTCCATCAGGACGGTCTGGTGCACGTTTCCCAGATGACGGATAAATTTATCAAGCATCCGTTAGAAGCGGTCAGCGTCGGCGATATCGTAGACGTACAGGTGCTTACCGTTGATGTTGCGAAGAAGCGGATTGGGTTGACGATGAAGATCGGAAAGGAAGAAAGGGCTAAAAAATAGTCATCTCCCTCTTGCATTTTCATGCAAACAGTATTACAATATACGAAATACATAAAGGTAAGTTCTTCGGGGCAGGGTGAAATTCCCTACTGGTGGTGATGCCTGAAAGCATTGTAACTGTATAAGAAAAGAATTAAGAAACTATACAGATGTATGACAGGATGAGTCCACGACCCGGCGGCGATGCGTACAGCATCTAACCGGCTGATACGGTCAGAATCCGTAACCAACAGTAAAGTCTGGATGAAAGAAGAAACGACATTTTGCATGTGACAGCGTATTCTGCTTGATATTGTGATTCTTTTCGGTAATATCAAATAGTATGTGTTTTCCATAAAAGTGTGTGTGAAGACCCCGGATTTTAATCCGGGGTCTTTGCATATACGCCATGCGGCGCACGGAATCAAAATGTAGAAACGAAGAAACATCCTTTTTGTCAATTAAAAATTCGATAAAATGGAGGAAAAGAAAATGAGTGAACTATTACAGAGTATTCAGGAGAATGTTATCTTTTTGCTGCAGTTTCTTGCAGTGGTCATCGGATTGTTTCTGGTGGCGTATGCGGCGGAGAAGTATGCGGCAAAGCGGGCGAAAACGACAGAGCGCATTTTAAGCACGCGGAAAATTGCCATGATTGGTATGTTTTCGGCGATTGCGGCGATTTTAATGTTGTTTGAGATACCGATGCCCTTTGCACCGGGATTTTATAAGCTGGATTTCAGCGAGCTTCCTGCACTGATCGCGGCTTTTGCATTCGGACCGGTAGCGGGCGTAATGGTGGAATTTTGCAAGATTGTTCTGAAACTGTTGTTTAAATCAACGAGTACGGCGTTCGTGGGCGAGCTTGCGAATTTTGCGGTAGGATGCAGTTTCCTGCTTCCGGCATCTATCATCTATCTTTTCAACAAAACCAAAAAGACTGCCGTGATAGGCTGTATCACGGGAACGCTTTGTATGACGGTTTTTGGAACTGCTTTCAATGCAATATATCTGCTGCCAAAGTTTGCACAACTGTACGGTATGCCAATGGAAGCGCTGATTGGCATGGGAACTGCGATTAACGGAGCGATTACCGGTATTACCAGCTTCGTATGTTTTGCGGTAGCGCCGCTCAACCTCATCAAAGGCGCCAGCGTATCCATCATTACGCTGCTCGTTTATAAGCAGTTGAGTCCGATTCTGAAAGAGGCTGCGACGAAGGCTCATGTTCGCGAATCGGCGTATCATAAGGCTTCGTAAGTTTGAAAAAAATATGATTATCAGAAATAAAATAGATGAGGGGGCTGCCGAAAGCGGAAGCCCCTTTTATAACGTTCATTATAATGCTCAATTATAACGCTCTGTTCATCTTTTTTATTTACATCCCGGAAAAGATATGATATATTGGGAAAGGATTGTTAAAAAAAGTAATATATTGTAACAAATCCGCAATAATTTGACATAGAGGAGAAAATCTGTTTTCCCAGATTACAGTGCAGATGAGAAAAAATAATTTGACAGCCAAAAGATATTTGAAAAGGATTGCAGCGCTATGTGCGGCGGCAGCTCTGATGCTGGCCCCGGCACAGCAGGCACAGGCAATCGGTGCGGGAAGTTCCATTGCGAGAGGGATTGATGTCTCCAAGCATAATCTTGCGATTGACTGGAGTCTGGTGCCTTCTTCGGGCGTGAGTTTTGTCTTTGTGAAAGCGGGCAGCACAAATTCCGGTGTGGATCCTTATTTTGACGCGAACATGCAGGGAGCCAATGCGGCGGGACTCAGGACGGGCGTGTATCTGTATTCTTATGCGACTACGGTAGAAGAAGCGCAGAACGAGGCTGACCTTTTGATGCAGTGGATCAGTAATTATACGGTAAGCTATCCCGTTGTTTATGATATTGAAGATGCCTGCCATAAGAATATGTCGCAGGAGCAGCTGCAGGCATTGATCAATACATTTTGTTCTACCGTAGAAGCGCATGGCTATTATCCGGTTGTTTATTCCAGCAAGAATATGTTCCAGAATAAAATTGGTGATATAAAATATGACAAATGGGTAGCTCAGTATGCGGATGCCCTGGAGTATGAAGGGGCTTCTTTCTGGCAGAATACTTCACACGGCAGTGTGCCGGGGATTCCGACAAGAGTGGATATGAATTATCAGTTTAAGGATTATTCTTCTATTATCGTAGCGGATGGTTTTGCGGCACGCGGCGATCAGCAGGTGTTCTATGCCAATTACAGAATGCAGCGTTCCTGTTGGGCGAATTGGGATGGGAAAAAATACCATCTGGACGAGAATGGTCTGGTACAGAAAGGATGCTGGTTTGAGGATGAGTCCGGCAGATATTTTCTGGCTACCAAGGATGGCCATGCGCTGCGGGAAGATGTAACGATTGAAGGTGTGGAATATTATTTCGATGAAAATGCGGTCATGCAGAGAGGACTCGTGACAAGACCGGACGGGAATACATATTATTATGACGAAAATGGTGCATTACAGAAAAATGTGACAGTGACGGTTGATGGTGTGGTCTATGAAGTGAATGCAAAAGGTGTGGCAGCGCCAGTCCCGCCGGCTGAACCGGAACAGGAAGCGGCGCCGGAGCAGGCAGCGGTACCAGAACAGGCGGCAGCGCCGGAGCAGCCAGCGGTACCGGAACAGCCGGCAGCGCCAGAACAGCTAGCAGTACCGGAACAGCCGGCAGCGCCAGAACAGTAACCGTTGCGGCTTGGACATAACGGATAGGACCCCGGAATGTGAGAAGGATTCCTTTTCTCTTCCGGGGTTTTTCTTTTTTATAAGAAAATGTGCACAGATTTGAATTAGAATACACAGATTATTTATTTTATGGTATATTAAGCATAATAAAGGCTGTTTATAGTTATGACGTATAGAGGTGTACGAATGAAAAAGCTGATGGAAAAGAAGAAATTGATCATCATTGTGTCTGTCCTTTGCCTGATGGTATTCCATATGGCGGGAGCCGGTCTTTACCAGAATCGATTCCTGAACGGTACGGTGATTGACGGCGTAGATGTATCAGGGATGACAATCCCGGAATTGGAGGAGCAGATTCGGAAGTATTCGCTTCGGGTGATAGAGCGTCAGGCTGACGGAACAACTTTGGAAGAAG
Source organism: uncultured Lachnospiraceae bacterium (assembly GCA_947178125.1). Classification (GTDB taxonomy): domain Bacteria; phylum Bacillota; class Clostridia; order Lachnospirales; family Lachnospiraceae; genus UBA3282. Next base: position 15,767 of record CAMWXB010000041.1, read on the forward strand.
AGATATCAGGGAATGAGATCGGAATTTCTTATATTTCCACGGAACCGTTACAGGAAATTTTACAGGGACAGAATCGGCTCTTATGGTTCTTAAAGCAGGATGAAATATATGAAACCGGAGCGCTGCCTTTCTATGATGAGGCGGCATTGGAACAAAGGATCAGTGAACTAAGAGGATTTCAGGAAGAGTTTATTCAGGAGCCAAAGGATGCTTACATAGAGGACTATGTTCCGGGAAGCGGTTTTGAACTTGTGGCTGAGAGCCGTGGGAACCGTTTGAATCGGGATAGGACCGTAGAGGTGATTAAAGCGTCGGTGGATGGGATGGAAGCACAGGTGGATCTGGATGCGTCCGGCTGCTATGAGGAACCCAAAGTCACTTCAGAAGATACGAAACTCCAGGAGACTTATACGAAGCTTCAGAATTATGTGAATGTTGTCATCACATATGATTTTGGGACGGAGAAAGAAATATTAGACGGTGATATCATAATAGACTGGCTTATAGTAGATGGGGACCGGGTGACATTTGACCACGCGATGGCGGAAGAGTATGTGTCATCATTGAGGAAAAAGTATGACACCATTTTCCGAAAGAGAACATTTCAGACCAGCTATGGGGTAGAAGTGACCATCGATCAGGGTGACTATGGCTGGTGGATGAATACCGCTCAGGAGACGGAAGAGTTGATCGGAATGCTGGAACGGGGAGAAAGCGGAGAACGGGTTCCCGTATATTGGCAGACGGCCAATTCGCACGAAACGCCTGACTACGGCGACACTTATGTGGAAATTAATTTGACGGCCCAGCATTTGTTCTTATACCAGGATGGGGAATGTATTCTGGAGTCCGATTTCGTTTCGGGCAACCCATCCAGAGGAAATGACACGCCGGCAGGAATCTACGGAATTACCTATAAGGAACGGAATGCGACATTAAATGGAGAGAATTATGCGACGCCGGTCTCTTTCTGGATGCCTTTTAACAATAATGTGGGGATGCACGACGCATCATGGCGGCGTGATTTTGGCGGTAATATTTACCGGACGAATGGTTCCCATGGCTGCATCAATCTGCCATACTCCGTTGCGCAGGAAATCTATGATCTTGTGGAAAAAAATACACCGGTCATCTGCTACCATTTACCGGGAACGGAATCGGAGCCATGGATAGAAGAGCCCATAGAGCCGGGAGCAGAGGCGCCGGAAGGGGGCGTGGTTGATCCCGGGACAGGACAGCCGGAGGGAATGGCAGACCAGACAACGCAGCAGCCGGGGGAATGAATAAATACCGATGGAGCCGATTGCATCTTAACAAGGAGACTGCTATGAGATTGGCTGTTATCTCAGATATACATGGAAATCTTCCGGCATTAGAAACTGTGCTGGAAGATGCGGGAAATAATCATGTTGATAATTATATTTTCGTAGGCGATTATTGTCTTAGTAATCCGTATCCTAACGAGTGTATTCAAAGGATACGCGGCTTAGAGAAAAAGTATATTATACGCGGAAATGAAGAAAAGTATTTGGAGAATCTGATTGGCAAAGACCAAACAATGTGGACGGATGGGCAGATGCAAATATCATATTACTGTTATCGAGCTATTAGTACTGACAATCTCGATTTTTTACTGTCGATGCCAAATACACTTAAACTTACATACAATGATATCGACTTACATATAGCGCATTCATCTGCGGAGTTTATTGATGATTGCGAACATAGAGAATGGTCAACATCACAAGTTGCCAAAAGATATATGGATAAAAATGTCACATCTGATTCTTTTCGTGCAGATATATGTAATTATTTTGATAACAATGACAAATTTCAACGGATTTTAAAGCAGCTGGAGCAAGGCATATATATATTTGGTCATTCACATATTCAATGGAGTTATCAATCAAAAGATAAGACTATTTTAATAAATCCCGGTTCCTGCGGCTTGCCGTTGGATGGCGTAACTGGAAGTATTCCGTATACAATACTTGATATTTCGGACACAGGAAATATCACTGTGGAAGAAAAACGCATTCCTTTTGATATGGATGAATATATAAAGATTCTGGTTAAAAGTGACCAGTTTTTGATAGCCAGTGTTTGGAGTAAAATAATTATTAAGGAGTTAAGAACCTCCAGAGAGCATTTGTTCTTCTTTCTTAGATTTGTGGAGCAATATGCAGAGAAAATCGGCGATATGAGACGCCCTTTTGGATTAGATACATGGGAGAACGCCTATAAATTATGGGTAAAACAATGAAAGGAATATCAGAAAATGATACTTGTCACAGGGGCAAATGGATTTGTCGGGAATAAGATTATGCAGATGTGCAAAGATACGACTGTCTGTCCATCACTTAGAGGAAAATCTGAAGATGAAGTAAGGCATCTGGTAGAAGAGAGCGGTGCTGATACGATTATTCATACTGCCGCTATTTCTGACATTGGGACATGTCAGATAAATCCGGAGGCTTCCCATATCGCTAATGTGCAGATTCCTGTCTATCTGGCAAAGGCAGCCCAAAACGCAAAACTTATATGCTTCAGCTCAGATCAGGTTTACAGTGGTTCTGATGAAGAAGGACCTTATTCAGAAGATATGATAAAACCAGACAATATATATGCCGAGCATAAACTGGAAATGGAACAGCGCGTGTTGGATATTACTCCGGATGCGGTTATGCTGCGCGCTGAGTGGATGTATGATTATTATCTGAAAAAATCAAACTATTTTATGAATATCATAAATGCAAAAGAATCTGTCTGTTTTAGTTCGCACCAATACAGAGGTATAACCTATGTTAAAGAAGTGGCTGAGAATATGGAAAAAGTAATTCATCTTCCGGGCGGTATATATAATTTCGGAAGCGAAACGACAAAGTCTATGTATGATATAACCAGGGAATTTTTAGATATAATCGGTAAGGATATAAAAATTGAAGATGCTCTTCCGAGACATAATTTATGGATGAATTGCGAAAAAGCAAGAAAGCATGGAGTGGAGTTCAGCAGTGCTGGGGATGGCTTAAAAAAGTGTGCTGAAGATTACAATTTATTGAAGAAGTGAAAAAGTTTTAATTTAGGAAATGGCGGGAGCAAGCCCGCCGCTGATTCAGAAAGGCATTGCCCCGTTAAGATAAACCAATGATTTTCAAATATTTTCTGTATATTGGATACATTACATTGCCGGGTCTGTCGGGAAACATTGTTTCAGGTGCCTTTAAAGCGGCAACCCATTTTGCAGAGTCCACTTCTCCCGAAAGCGTAAAATCGCTTTTTTGAGTAAAGCCAATAAATCCATGCATAAGAAGTTCCTTAGAAGCAAACCAATATGTCCCTGCATATTGCAGTTCTTCAATAGTAATTCCCAATTCCTCTTTTACTTCTCTAATAGCAGTTTCTTCCGCACTTTCCCCGGGGGTGATATATCCGGATACAAAAGATGCGAATGTGTCGGACATATACTGCTGCTTTAAAAGGGCTATTTCATTGTATTGATTTGCAACTAATACGATACTGCAGTTTGAAAATGTATCAAACCAATATCGGTTACATTGCTCGCAAAATGGTACATATCCGTCATCCCCAGCCATTTTATCTATCAGTTTTTTTCCACACAGTGGACAATAAATATAGTGCATAATACCTCCCGGATTTTATAAATTTATTTTTTATCAATCAAAAATACATGATCTTTATCTGCTTTTCTGATGAGTGATTCACCAAGCAATTCTTGGATTACAATTTCTCCCAGATAAAGAATACGGCACCCTTCTAATAGGTGTCCTGCCCATGTCCTGTTTCCGTTTCCTATTACACCATGAATGTGTGCTTCGGCATTAATAATTGTTCCATCCAGCGATGCTAATTCCAATGGTTCCTGAAGATTAAGTACATTATAACCCATTGGAAATCCTGCTGTATTTGACATTTGTATATTTACAATATCAAATGTTGCTATACCGGATGAAATTACAGCTTCATTAATTTTTTCTTCTCGACATAGTCTTGTGATTTTTTCTTTAAGAAAATCTCCCCGTTCCATCCGTAAAATGAATGTTCTTCCAATTTCTTCAGCAATAAAATATTTCATATACGCTCCTCCCTTTCGTTTGATCTTAAAACATATTATGGTATAAATCCGGAAGGATGTATATCAAATTATTGCTCATTCATTTTCATGATTGACATATAGTTGCCTAAAGTAATTCCCATGTACTTTTTAAAAATACTGTTCATATGGCTTTGCGTACTAAAATGAAGCATGTAAGTAATATCGCCCTGAGAAAGACTAAATATCATATTTTTGAGTTTTCTTACCTTACACTGTTGATGATACTGTTTTGGTGTAATGTTCATCTCATTTTTAAAAATTCGTATCAGATGATATTTTGATGTAAAACAGCTTTTGGCCAGCTCATCAAGAGAAAATTTACGCTCACAATGAAAATTTATATATTGTATTGCCTTTAATGTGATATCTGATTTAACTGTATTACCTTCCCTATAAAGACCAAATATATTAGTAATGTAAACAGTAAAATACTGTTCATCAATTTGATTATTCCGAAAACGGGTTACTAATTCATCAAGATGATTATTTAAACCGTGATAATAAAATTTATCACATCTGTATTCTCTCATATTTTTAGCCAATTCTTTCTTTATACATATTGTAGTATATGAAAAATTACATATGGGTTTAATCGAAATGCCGATATCTGAAGGTACAATATAGCAGTCTCCTTTATATAGTATAGAGATGTTACCATCAATACAAAATTCACCGCAGCCTTCAAGAATGGTTCCAACCATAAAGCTGTTGTGCGTATGATACGGAAACTCATGCATTCCAATCCCTGTAATTATTTCGATGTTACCATTTGTAAAAAAAGAAAGTTTGTTCACCTATATACTCCCAGATATCATAACATTGCAAAGCTTTGAAAAATATTATATCATGAAATTCGCAAACACGCGCTTCCAGCGCTTTATGTCCGATTTCATCGGACGTTTGCTCATTATACACCAGCGGAAATCTCCGATTTCCGCAGAAAACAAATGCCGCTTCGCGTCGCTTGTTTTTCTTTTGCGGTTATTATATCATACCTGCCCACTGGCTCGCAACAACATGTCTTGACATATAAATTAGGCAAAAGTAGAATAAAAATGACATATCTGGATCATGAGCAATGAAATGCTGGCGGACTATATCAGTGAGAAAAGAAAGGGACGAAAGAAATCGAAATGTATTATAGGAAGAAGAACGTTATGAATATATTGGGAATTGCAGCGTCAATCATGCTGTTTGCGGGATGCGGAAAAACGGACATACAGGAACGGGCAGAGCAGGATGCCGTTTTGCAATTATATCAGGATGCAGAAGCGGAAGCCTTATTGGAAGAGGTGCCGCAGGAAAAATCGGAACTGTCAGAGCAATCGGAACTGTCAGAACAATCGGAAGCGTCAGGGCAGCCGGAACAGTCATTGGACGAGGCCGTCGGCAGACAGGTGCAGGAGAAATTGAATGCTGACAGAATCATACCGGAACAGTCTTTTCAGGTGACGTTAAATGATTGGGGAGAGGTGGAATTTGTTTCATATGAACCAGATTCTTTGGAGAAAAGTCCGCAGGAAGATGTGTCGTTCTATCTGCTAAAAGATGAAGAAATCCTGTATCAGTTTCCGTATATTGGTGAGGAACATGGCAGCGGCCACGGTCTCTATTGGAATGTAAAGTTTGTCATGTTCATGGATACGAACGCTGATGGGAAAGAGGATGTAGTCATCGGCGCGGAATATATGACGGGTGCCGGACCACAGGGGGCGATTCCGCATACTGTAGTACGGATTTATGAAGACTGCGGAGAGTATTTTGCATATAACGGAGAACTCAGTGATACCATAAACGGTTATCTTCCGTGGGAAAGCAATGTGCTTGCGAAAGATGTAAAAAGACTGATTCAGCTGACAGACGGTAATGAGCCGCTGAAAGATTACGAAAGCTATACGGGAAAATGGCGTGTAGGCGCCGGATATATTGCGGCATATGAAAATCCTGAGCCCCAAAGCAGGAATGAGTTGACGTGCAATATCCGCAATGGTAATGAATTTTCAGGAAGCCTTTTTACGGAGCAGGGAATAACGGAGCGGATTGCGTCGGTGGATGATATTGCCGGTACGATTCAAAATGGTGAGCTGTTTTATGAATTTACAGACGACGGATGGGGCGGAACGGGAACGCTTCATCTTATGTTTTTGCCTAATCAGATCAATGTGGAAGTTCTGGATTATCAAATGGCAGAAGAAAATGCGAGCGGATATGGGATATCGGGAAGTTATGAATTGACGATACGGGAGTAAGGAAGTAAATGTTTATGAAAAAAAGAATTTTTAATATATTATTGCGCTTATGTGCCCTATTCGTAATTACCGTGACAACAGCCAATATCAATACATTCGATGAGCGGCTGGGTGCAGAAGAAAACAGGGAAGGAATGATATTGGTTCTTCATCAGGAAATCCGTTATTGGGATGGAAAATTATCCCTTTCTACGGAGTATGAGTATGATTCCAAAGGCAGGGTAATAAAGACGACCTGTTATGAACCATCTGCTTACAGGACGCAATATAGGGATTATGAGTATGATGAGAATGGCAATGTGATAAGAGCACATTCGGTATACAGCTATGGTGACGACTGCTATTGGAACTATCAATACGATGCGCAGGGGAATATACTTCAAACAGAGCTATATGATTCTGGTGGTAACATATGATTCTGACGAAAATATGAAGTATCAGAGCCGATATGAGTATGATGAACAGGGAAATATGGTTCAGCAGTCCATTTATAATGCTGACGGAGAGATTGAATATCAAAAAAAGCTTGAATTTGACGCACAGGGGAACCAAATTGGAGAAGAGAATTATAAAAAAGTATATGATCGTCTGGTAAAAACTTCCTCATTGAAAGTTATCCTGGAATATAAATGGATAACGATTGAATGAGCGGACAGTAAGAAGCAAGTTGGATATGTACTGTCTGTAATACAAACGAGTATATAATACTACTCAAATACAACCCAAAGTAGTATGGAAATTTCTTTCCCATCTTTATAAAATCTTTAAAAATACCTGTTATCCTTTTTCTGAAAAAGGAAATGGGAAAGGATTTAATAATATGGACTTAATTTTAAGAACAACAGACCTCTGTAAAGAATTTAATAGAAGGACGGCTGTGAGAAATGTATCGATGCATGTAACAAGAAAATCGGTGTATGGCCTTTTAGGGCCGAACGGAGCGGGAAAATCGACAACGCTGAAAATGCTTACGGGAATGCTGCGTCCAACTTCCGGGACAATTGAATTTAACGGCCATCGATGGGAACGCAGAGACCTGGCCAGAATAGGCGCATTGATTGAAGCACCGCCGCTTTACGATAATCTGACGGCAGGAGAAAATCTGGAAATCAGGACAACGATGCTCGGACTTCCAAAGCGGCGGATTCGGGAAGTTCTGGAAACTGTCGGCCTTACCGATACCGGGAAGAAAAGAGCCGGGCATTTTTCCATGGGGATGCGGCAGCGGCTAGGCATCGCGCTGGCGCTTTTGAATGAACCGGAACTGCTGATTCTGGACGAACCGACGAACGGGCTCGACCCGCTGGGCATTCAGGAACTGCGGGAACTGATCAGATCGTTTCCGCAAAGGGGAATCACTGTCATTCTATCCAGCCATATTTTGAGCGAAGTTGAATTGATTGCCGACGATATCGGAATCATTGTCAATGGAAGTCTGGAATACAGCGGCAGGATTGCGCCGGGAGAAGATTTGGAAAAATTATTTATGGAGGTGGTACGCCATGAATAGGTTATTGCAGGATAAAAAAAGCGGATGGAAACTGGTTAAGGCGGAATCCTTAAAACTACGTCATACGTTTGGGAGAATCCTGCCCGTAGTGGCGCCCCTCTTTACGATTTTGCTCGCCTTTTTCTTAACGGGCGGCGGTCAGGGAAAGGCTCTGCCCATAGGAGCGTGGAACTGGTGGTATACGCTGCTTCTGCCGGGAATGCTTGCTGTCCTGTGTTATCTCGGTGTCAGGAAAGATAAAAAAATCGGGGATTATCATATATGGATGCAGCCGGAGTCCGTCGGGAAATGTCTGACATGGAAAATCGTATATTATGTTCTGGTGATGGCAGCGTCCAATTTCCTGCTTTTTGGCGGTGTATTGCTGTGCGGGAAGCTGTTTGGTTCGACCATCAGCGGATGGAACGGATTTTGCGGATTTCTTCTGTTGAGCATTGTTTCCCTCTGGGAAATTCCACTTTATATGTACCTGAGCGCCCGTTTTGGCATGTTTGCAACGGTTTTATCGAGTGCAGTTCTGTCGATTGCAGGTACCGCCGGCTTTGCGGGAACGGATTTCTGGTGGCTGTGTCCGTCTGCAGTTCCGAGCCGGCTGATGTGTCCGGTGCTCGGTATCCTGCCGAACGGGCTGCCCGTTCCGGTGGAGAGCAGTCTATGGAATCGCGGTGTTATCTTACCCGGCATTATGATTTCTGTGTCGTGGTTTATTTTACTGACAGGACTTGTTCAATGCCAGGTTGCCAGTCGGTCTGACCGGCAGTCCGCGTCGGCATCCGGATGCAGAAGGACAGGCAGGAAGGGAGGGATGGCATGAGAACTTGCGGGGGAACCTTTATTCGTTATCTGATTGCCGATTTTCATAAGACAAAACATTTGCCGATTCGGCTTGCGCATTTGTTGATACCGGTTGGAATGCCTGTCTTGTTTTTAATATATTACACATATTCTTCATGGAGCAATGATACGAGGATTGAGGCTTATTTTCAGGTATTGGGGATGGGAATGCCGTTTTTGACGGGGCTGTTCTGCGCAATGCTGGCGGAACAGGAATCTTTGGCCGGAGGCTTTCAGAATATGCTGTTGGTTCAGAAAAGGCATGCAGTCTTTTTCAGTAAGCTGTTAGTGCTGCTATTGTTCGGTATGCTTGCCCTTCTGCTTGCATCCGTATTGTTCGGAACAGGATATTTCTTTTGGATGGAACAGCGGTCTGCTTCATATTTATTTTATTGGAAAGCGGCATTTGTATTGATGGGGGGCAGTGTTTTTTTATATATCCTGCATTTATTTTGGGCCTTTTGTTTTAATAAAGGGGTGACAATCGTACTGGGATTTGTGGAAAGCCTGCTGTCTGCCTTGCTTTTGACAGGTATGGGCGAGGGTATCTGGATGTATGTGCCTGCGGCGTGGGCGTCCCGGTTCATTACTTTATTTTTTTATGGTGAAAAATTTAGGATGAGCGGCCGATATGATACAATGGATGCCGGTGTTTTTTCAGATTTGCAGACGGCGGTACATCTGTGTATAGCGATGACGCTTATGGGTCTGTTTGCTTTCGGAATATGGGCCTGTCATTTTGAGGGGACATGTGGCGCTGAGTGAGCAGAAATATAGTGGGAGGGCAGTAAAAATGGCGAACATTCTTGCAATAGACGACGAGCCTGATATCTTAAATATGATACGGAAAATTCTTTGTAAAGACGGGCATCGTGTGGAAATGATGTCCGAGCCCGCAACCATTGAAAAATGGGAGAAAGGAATGGACACAGGGATAAAACCGGAACATTTTGACCTTATCTTATTGGATGTTATGATGCCGCGGACGGACGGTTTTGAACTGTGCCGGAAAATCCGCAGCCGTGTGGACTGCCCGATTGTCTTTTTAACGGCAAGGACTGATGAAAGCAGTCTCGTGTACGGCTTGGGGGTGGGAGCGGACGATTATATCTGTAAGCCTTTCGGCGCTAAGGAGCTTCGAGCGAGAGTCAATGCACATTTACGGCGGGAAAGCCGGGAGCATTTTGTGCGGCTTTCTTTTTCGGAAGCGGAATTTCATCTTGCGGCAAAACAACTGTTGGTCCGGCAGCAGAGCGTTCCGCTGACAAAAGCGGAATATGAGATATGCGAAGTCCTTGCGCGTAATCCGGGACAGGTATTTTCCAGGGAACAGCTTTATGAAAAAGTATTCGGTTTTGACGGAGAAAGCAGCGACAGTACGATTGCCACACATATTAAAAATATCCGAATGAAGCTGGATGCTTTTGCATTTTCACCCATCAAAACGGTTTGGGGGATTGGATACAAATGGGAAGTATAAAGATGCGGACAGGGAGCATAGAAGATAAGAGGACTGTTCCCTTGAGTTTGTTCTATCTGAAATATTTTGCATTTCTTTTTCTCGGCATTCTGGCGGTCGTGGCCAGTGCGCTTTTTATATTTGAAATGCTTGTGTTGAACGATGCCGTCTATCCGGCCAATCATGCGGAACAGCAGGCAAAAGAAGCGGCAGGCAGGATTGCCGACGCGCAGGAAGTAAGCGGAGAATTGATTCCCGATTTATGTCAGTATGTGGTATTCGATGAAAACGGTGAAGTGAAGGACGGCGATATCGAAAAGGCGGGGCTGGAAGATGCCTGGAACGCGGTACAGGGTCAGCAGTCGGATGCAAGGGGATATTTTTACAGTGTGGTAGAACGTGATACAGAGTATTGCGTTCTGCGGTATGCGATCATACCCCAATTCAGGTCGCCGGTTTTGCGCCGGTATCTGCCCGGGCCGCAAAATCTGCTTTTAGCGGCGGGATTGTTCCTGATTTTGCTGCTTGTCGTCATAACGGCGCTTTGTTTCGGACACACCCTGAGGAAAAAAATGACAGCTTTGATTTCGGCGGCGGAAAAAATACGGAATCAGGAATTGGAATTTGATATCTCTGCAAGCGATGTTCGGGAAATCGCGGCGGTATTAAGAGCAATGGACGATATGCGGGCCGCTTTGAAGTCTTCTTTGGAAAGCCAGTGGAATGCAGAACGTCGCAAAAAAGAGCAGATACTGGCATTGGCCCATGACCTGAAAACGCCGCTGACGCTGATTCGTGGGAATGCGGAATTATTATATGATACAGGATTGACAAAAGAGCAGGAAGAGTGCGTTGACTTGATTGAAAAGAATTCCCTGCGGATGCAGGATTATGTGCAGACGCTCATGGAAGTAACGAAGGACGGTTATGAACTGCGGCTGCAAAAGATAGACACGGCTTCTTTTTTACAGGAAATCGGAGAACAGCTGAAAGGCTTATGTGTCGTGAAAAAGATTTCTTTACAGGAAAACTTTGAATGCCGGGAAACTTCTTTTTCGGCTGACCGTGAACTGCTCACGCGCGCACTCATGAATATCGCTTCCAATGCCGTAGAATATACGCCGGAAGGTGGAAAAATCTTCTGGGAAGTCAAATCCGTTGCGGAGGACATGGAGAATAGGGCTTTTTTGCTATTTTCCGTCACCGATACGGGAAAAGGCTTTTCGGCAAATGCTCTGAAACATGCGGTCGAGCAATTTTACATGGACGATGGGAGCCGTCATGCCAATGCTCATTACGGTATCGGTCTGTTCATGGCCAATCTGGCCGCGAAGCAGCATGGTGGACAGCTTTTTCTGGAAAATTCCTCGGAAACGGGCGGCGCCAGGGTTACGATGAAGATACCATGCTAAAAAATTTCATGTTGAAAATTTTCACGCCGAAAAATTTCACATTGAAATTAAGGTTAAGTTAAGATTTTACATGAATAATGTTAAGAAAGAACGATTATAGTTTATTGCAAGCCCGGATATAAAACGTCTGCACAATATAAATCTTTTAAAAAAATTCCAAAAAAATTAAGAAATTGTTTGAAGATATTTAATGGTGTGGAACGTTATATATAGTATAATAAGACGATGAGAATTTCTAAGCCCGCATAGAACGCGGACTAAGAAATTCTACGATTTGCGGAGCAAATCTTCATCGTCTGGCAGAATCGCTTTGCGATTCTGCCGCAGGCGGGGAAGCGGGAGAAAAAGAAAAAGGGAGAAAAGGAGAAAGGGGAGCAATGGGTGCGTTAGTGGAGATACAGGATATCTGTAAGATATACAATCCCGGAGAAAATGAAGTGAAGGCGTTGAATCATGTGAGCCTGACGATTGATGAGAATGAGTTCGTGGCAATCATCGGGCAGTCGGGTTCTGGGAAGTCTACGCTGATGAATATGCTCGGGTGTCTGGATGTGCCTACCAGTGGAAGTTATTTTCTGCATGGGCAGGATGTGTCCCATATGAGCGACAATGAACTGTCAGATGTGCGGAACAAGGAAATCGGATTTATTTTTCAGGGGTTTAATCTGATCGCCGGTCTGACGGCGCTTGAAAATGTGGAACTGCCGCTTATTTACAGGGGTGTTGGAAAGCGGGAACGGCTGCGGCTGGCGGATACGGCATTAAATAAGGTGGGACTTGATAAGAGAAAAACACACAGGCCTTCCGAAATGTCCGGCGGGCAGCAGCAGCGAGTGGCGATTGCCAGAGCAATCGCGCAGGCGCCGCCGATCATTCTGGCGGATGAGCCGACCGGTAATCTGGATTCCGGCTCCAGCAAGGAGATCATGGAAATATTGAAAAACCTTCATGAAGAAGGAAGGACCGTTATTCTGATTACCCATGATAATGAAATCGCAAAGCAGGCGAAGCGGGTCATTAAGATCATTGACGGCCAGATTGTACAGGATTCCGGCAAAGAACCGGGAGAAGTCATAGAAGAATCGTAAAGGGGAGAAAGGAGCAGAGTTGTTGAAATGAAGGAGAAGAAAGAGAAAAAAGAAAAGATACCGATGGATAAGGCAAAAAAGAAAAAAATCATTAAGCGGAGTATTTTCGGTGTGATTGCCGCACTTATCGTTCTCTTTATGGTAATGAATTCGATCAATGCCGGCAATGCCTTACCGGTCGTATATACGATGCCGGTATCACGGGGCGATGTAGAGCAGATTGTCAGCACGAGCGGTACGGTAAAGACGGAAGAAAGCAAGACTTATTTTGCACCGCTTGCGGTCAAAATCGGTACGGTGGATACGGCTGCAGGCGACAGTGTCAAAAAAGGAGAGATATTGTACGCTTACGATGAAGAAGCTCTGGCGGATGAGAAGCTGCTGGCGGAATTAAAGATGCAGTCCAATGAAGGCGAATACGAGAGTTCCATGATCAAAAATAATCAATATATCAGCGAACTGGGGGAAGCCAATATTAATTTGGGAGTGTTGGACCAGCAGATTGAAGACAGTGAAAATTATGTGAAGGAATTGAATCAAAAAATTGCCGACAAGCAGGATTCCCTCGCACTTGAAGGTGCGCTTTTGCAGATTTCCCTGTTAGACTGGCAGAATGACCCGGGGTCGGAAGAATATATGAATCTGCAGAAATTGATTCAGTTAAATACATATGAGCAGCAGCATAACGAAGAAATTGAGATGTGGCAGAAGGAAGTAAAAGAGTACGAAGAAAAAATCGCCGCCTATAAAGAATACAGAAGTGAGATGAAATCCCAGAAAAGTTCGTCAGAAAGCGGTGCGATGAACAGTGGCGGCAAGAGCAAGCTGGCCGCGGATACGCAGATAGAAAAAATCAATGCGGAAGAAACCTTGTCCTCTATTGCGGAAGCGGAAGGCGGTATCAAAGCAGATTTTGACGGAGTGATAACGGAGATGAGCGTTGTTGAGGGCAGTACTCCGACGGTCGGTGCGCAGATGGTCACGCTGGAGAGCACAGAAAAGGTAAAAGTGGAAATTTCCGTATCCAAGTATGATTTGCAGAAAATTGCGGTAGGACAGGAAGTAGATGTTACGATTGCCGGGAATGTATATCAGGGAAAAGTATCCAAGATCAACGGTATGGCGACGACCAACAATAGTGGTGCAGCAGTCGTCGGTGTGGAAATTAAGATTGAAAATCCGGATTCCGGCATTTTCCTCGGCGTAGAAGCCAAGGTGGCAGTACATACCAATATGGCGGAGCAGGTTCTGGTCGTGCCGATTGAAGTCATCAACAGCGACCTGGAAGGAAGCTTCGTTTATGCAGTCGAAAACGGTATTTTGACAAAGAAACGTATCACGACAGGGATTTCTTCCAATACGCTCTGCGAAGTGACGGAAGGGCTGAATGAGGGAGACCAGATTGTGAGCAATGTTGTGATGGGACTGGAAGAAGGCATGGCAGTTACGGCGATAGGGGAGTAAACAGATGGCACAGATATGGGAATACATAAAAATTGCCCTGATGAATATCAAGTCGAACAAAGGCCGTTCTGTTCTGACCATGTTGGGCATTGTTATCGGTATTGCTTCGGTCATCATGGTCATGGCGATTGGAAACGGCGTCAGAGGGCAGATCAACGATGAACTGGAAAGCATCGGAAGCGGTATGGTGGAGCTGTATCTGGATACGACGCTGGAAACGACTACGATACGATTTTCGCAGGAAGATTTTGACCTGATTCAGGACAGAGTGGCCCATGTAAAGGGCGTTACGCCTGTGATTGGCGGATGGGGCTCTGCGGATGGGCCGAAAGGAAACTTTGAGGCAAGAGTCATGGCGGGAACCGAAGGGCTGGAGTATTATTCCGGCGGCGGCGGGCCGATCATCAAAGGAAGATATTTCACAGAGGAAGAAGCGGACAGCGGCAGCCGTGTGTGTGTTATTTCGGAAGGTAATGCAATGAATATGTTCGGAACGACGGACGTGCTCGGGATGTCCTTTGAGGTGACCTTGTACGGGATTTCACAGGAATTGACGATTATCGGTATCCGTGAGGATAATGCGACGAGTTTTGTCAATATGGGTTCCAGCCAGACGATCAATATCGAACTGCCGATTGCCGTGATGTCCAATGATTTCTATTTTTGGACGGAAGAATTTTCCGATATCATTGTTTTTGCGGATGATACGAGATACTGTACGGAAGTAGCCCAGAATGCGGTGAAGGTTCTGGAAGGAAAATACGGCGTATGGGGTGAAAATCAGATTATTGTCAACAACATCTCCGATATGTCTGCGGAGATGGACAGCATCCTGGGGATTCTGACGATGTTCGTCTCTTTCGTTGCAGCGATTTCCCTGCTGGTCGGCGGTATCGGCGTTATGAACATCATGCTCGTATCCGTGACTGAACGTACCCGGGAAATCGGTATCCGTAAATCACTGGGCGCGCGGACTGGTTCCATTCTGCTTCAATTTCTGGCGGAAGCGGCCATTATCACGATGCTCGGCGGAATCATCGGCATCATATTGGGAATGCTTGGCGGTAATGCGGTATGTTCCGTTCTTGATATTACGCCGAAAACAGAAATATCCACGATTATCGGCGCAACCCTCTTTTCTTCTGCGGTCGGTCTGTTCTTCGGAATTTATCCTGCAAGAAAAGCGGCGAGGTTGAGCCCGATTGAGGCGTTGAGACACGAATAGGGTGAGAAGAAGTTCTAAAGATGTTCTGCCAGTGGACAGAACGTCAAGAACTTCTACGATTTGCATAGCAAATCTTTCTCACCCAGAAGAATGCCAAAATACAGGCATTCTTCCAAAGTTGTGAAGGCTCAAAATACAGGCGTTCTTCCAGGGCTGTGAAGGCCTTGAATGTGGGCGTTCTTCTAAGGACGGGAGAGTCCTGGGGGAGGATGAACTTACAACTCGGGGCTTGCACTTTATCAGAATTTCAGTATAATGGTAATAGAGAAAAGGAACAAAGTTTCCTTCGTAGAGAAAGCACCTGCAATGTAGGTGCTTTTCCTAGATTGAAAGATTGGAGATTTTTTAATCACAGGTTTGTGCTTATGCTCAAACTCACAAGTTGAGAGAAAGGCATGGTTTTATGGATATGGAAGTCGAATTTGACGTGAAAATGGAAGCGGGTATTTTGTACGATTATATGCTGCACCATACTTACAGCAGTTTTGCCGGGCTGTTGGGAACGGTAGCGGGTGCGTTGCTGCTGATCGTCTTTTATTCCGATAGAAAGCTCATCTATCTGATAGCGGGCCTGGTTGCGCTTGCTTATCAGCCCTGGAGCCTTTTTCTCCGTTCCAGACAGCAGATGCTGAAAAATCCGGCATTTAAGAAACCGCTGCACTATAAGCTGACGGAGGAAGGCATCGAGGTATCGCAGGGAGATGCGACAGACAGCCAGAAATGGGAAGATATGTATAAGGCAGTTTCCACGGGAAGAAGCATTGTTGTTTATACTTCCAGGATCAATGCCTGTATTTTTCCCAAAAAGGATATCGGTGAAGATAAGTATAAAGTCATCGAGATGATTTCCACACATATGCCGCCTAAGAAAGTAAAAATCAGGAGCTAGTGTGAGAAGAACTTCTGACTTGCAAAGCAAGTCTTTCTCACGCTGGAGAATGCCTAAAAAGCGGCATTCTCTCAGACAAGCTTGTTTGTCTTGAGATTTATCGCATGGAAGCAGGTATTGGGAATGGAACAGGTCATAGAGACATACAGCGCGGAGGAAACGTATGCGCTCGGGAAAAAAATAGGAGAAAATGCGAAACCGGGACAGGTATATTCCCTGATTGGTGATCTGGGCGTCGGAAAGACCGTTTTTACACAGGGCGTAGCGGCAGGACTTGGGATTTCAGAACCTGTAAGCAGTCCGACATTTACGATTCTTCAGATTTACGAGGAAGGAAGACTGCCTTTTTATCACTTTGATGTATACAGGATTGGGGATATCGAAGAGATGGAAGAAATCGGTTATGAGGACTGTTTCTACGGAGAGGGAATCTGTCTGGTCGAGTGGGCGGATTTGATTGAAGAGATTCTCCCGGAGAATCATGTCCGGATTACGATTGCCAAAGAATTGTCGTCTGGTTTTGATTATCGGACAATCAGGATAGAGCAGGAACAAACAGAAACCGGAATAGGGACAGGAATAGAGTAATAAGAGTAACATGTAGAAGCAGACGGAAATGGAAATATAAACGACAGGGAAAAAGAGATGAAACTGATAGCATTAGACAGTTCCGGGTTGGTAGCTTCCGTGGCGGTCGTGGAAGATGAAACACTGATTGCGGAATATTCGATTCAATATAAGAAAACGCATTCCCAGACATTGCTGCCGATGTTGGACGAAATTCGGAATATGATAGAACTCGACTTGCAGGAGGTGGATGCGATCGCAGTAGCTGCCGGCCCCGGTTCTTTTACCGGCCTGCGGATTGGCTCTGCGACGGCGAAAGGCCTTTCTTTTGCTATGGAAAAGCCGATCGTGGCAGTACCGACGGTAGACGGGCTGGCTTACAACCTTTATGGAACGGATAAAATTGTCTGCCCGATCATGGATGCCAGACGCAGCCAGGTCTATACAGGTATTTATGAGTTCCTTCCGAAGGAAAAGGGGTATTGTCTTAATATAATAAAACGACAATGTGCCGCAGCCTTTGATGAAATTGCGCAGGAATTGAATTTGCTTGGCAGAGAAGTGATTTTTCTGGGGGACGGGGTACCCGTTTTCAAGGAGCGCATGAAAGAAGTAATGCAGGTGCCTTATACGCTTGCGCCAGCCCATATGAACAGACAGCGGGCGGCCAGCATCGGTGTGCTCGGAAGTATTTATTTTGCACAGGGCAGAGCGGTAAGCGGAGCGGAATATGCGCCGGAATATCTGCGGCTGTCACAGGCGGAACGCCAGCGGAAAGGTGAGGAAACATGATACAGGTCAGACCGATGGAGAGGGCGGATGTCGATATCATCAGCAGACTGGAAGAAGAAACTTTTTCCATGCCATGGTCACGGGATGCTTTTCTGGAAATGATCACAAAGGATGATGCGGCTTATTATGTGGCAGAACTGGACGGCCGGGTGGTTGGCGGATGCGGTGTGCTGATGATAGCGGGTGAAGGAAACATTACCAATGTCGTCGTAGCGGAAGAAGCGCGGAACAAAGGCATCGGGACAAAGATGCTGCGTCATCTTATGGAAGAGGGGGAGCGGAACGGGCTTGATGCTTTTACATTAGAAGTACGGGTGAGCAATGCGCCCGCCATTCATGTATATGAGAAGCTGGGATTTCTTTCCGAGGGAATCCGTCCGAACTTCTATGAGAAACCTGCCGAGGACGCCGTGATCATGTGGAAGAGATAGGAAAGAGACCGAATATTTACCACTGTTTTTGCATAGGACAGATTGTTATAATGATTAAGACATGAATGTCTGACAGAATGTTCGACAGGAATATCTGTCAGGAAATGTCAACGGAAGATGTTGTTTATGTAGGCACAGGAGGGTAAAATGAGAACTTATCTTGATCAATCTATGAATTATCAACAAAATCCGAATAATCAGAATTTGTTGGAAAATTTTGTCAAAAAAACAGAAAATGACACTGGACTTGCTTCAGTTATCTGTAATTGCTGTAATAAGGAATTACGGGTGGAAAATGGCATTCTGAAGGATGAGTGCATTCATATTTCTCATGCTTTCGGCTATTTCAGCGAAAAAGACGGGGAAATACAATGTTTTGATTTGTGTGAGGAGTGCTATAACAAAATGGTTGCAAAATTCCGGGTTCCGGTAGAAAGCGGGGAGAGAACGGAATTGCTGTAAGCCTGTCAGAAGGGTATAGAGTAGTATGTTGGATGTATGTTTGCTCGGAACGGGAGGTATGATGCCGCTGCCGTATAGATGGCTGACCTCCCTGATGGCGAGATATAATGGGACGAGTATATTGATCGACTGCGGAGAAGGTACGCAGATTGCCATGAAGGAAAAAGGGTGGAGCCCCAAACCGATTGACATTATCTGTTTTACGCACTTTCACGCAGACCATATCAGCGGACTGCCGGGAATGCTATTGACGATGGGCAATGCGGAACGGACAGAGCCGCTTCTTCTCATTGGTCCGAAAGGATTGACAAAGGTAGTGGCCGCGCTGCGTATCATCGCGCCGGAGCTGCCTTTTCAGGTACAATGTCTGGAACTTGCGGAAGCGGAGCAGACATTGCAGTTTGACGGATTCAGAATAGAGGCTTTTAAGGTCAATCACAACGTCGTTTGTTATGGATATAGTATTATAATAGACAGAATCGGTAAGTTCGATGTGGAAAAGGCGCAGGCCCGCGGCATTGACAGGCGGTACTGGAATCGCCTGCAGAAAGGAGAGACCATCGAAACGGAACAGGGTACATGGACGCCTGACATGGTGCTCGGTGCGCCCAGAAAAGGAATCAAACTCACTTACTGCACGGATACAAGGCCGACTGACAGCATTGTCAGAAATGCGAAAGGCGCCGATTTATTCATTTGCGAAGGTATGTATGGCGAACCGGAGAAAAAGCAGAAGGCCAAAGAATATAAGCATATGACATTCTATGAGGCGGCTGAGCTGGCGAAAAAGGCGCAGGTCGCGGAACTGTGGCTGACACATTACAGCCCGTCGCTCACATGGCCGGAAGATTATATGAATGAAGTGCGGAAAATTTTTCCCAATTCTATTGCGGGAAAGGATGGAAAGAGTGTAGACTTACAGTATGAAGAATAAGGGGAAGGGGGATTTAGCATGAAGAAATCCAGTGGAATTAAAATTGTCATCATAGGGGTTGTGCTGGCAGCGCTCGTTATCGGTTATTATTTTTATCTGTCGAACAAGGCTCAGAAAACGGAAGAGGAAGTCGTGGAGTCCACGCAGGTACAGACCGTGCTGATGCGGGACCTTGAAAAAAATTATCCGCCCACGCCCAAAGAGGTCTTAAAATATTTCAATGAGATTTCCGTATGTTTTTATAATGAAAAATATACCGATGATGAACTGGCACAGCTGGCGGTCAAAATTCAGGGGATCTATGATACGGAATTGATTGCCAATAAGACACAGGAACAGTATCTGGAAGACTTGAAGAATGACATTGTGGAAATGAAGTCGAATGACCGTTCCATTTCTTCCTATCAGTTACCGGCGAGCACGGATGTGGAATTTTTTTCAGAAAACGGGGATTCCTGCGCGAGAATGTATTGTACATACAGCATCCGTCAGGGAACGGATATGCTGCAGAGCCGGCTCGTATTCGTTCTGCGTCAGGATGATGATAAACATTGGAAGATTCTCGGCTGGGATTTGGACGACTAGGGAATGAAGATTTTTTAAGGCGTGAGAGGATGCCGCCTAAAAAAATCTATGTCATTCCCGAAGGAATCGCTGATGCGATTCTTCCGAGGGTGAAGAGGGAATATAGAATTATGGAAAAGAAAAAAGACGATGTGTTGATTCTGGCAGTGGAAAGCTCCTGCGATGAGACGGCGGCGGCTGTTGTGAAAAACGGAAGAGAAGTCCTGTCTAACATCATTTCTTCGCAGATAGCTCTTCATACAGTCTATGGCGGCGTTGTGCCGGAAATTGCTTCCAGAAAGCACATTGAGAAAATAAATCAGGTCATTGATGAGGCGTTGAAAGAGGCAGGTATGGGTCTGAAAGAGATGGATGCGATCGCAGTCACCTACGGCCCCGGTCTGGTAGGAGCCCTGTTAGTCGGTGTTTCCACAGCGAAAGCGATTAGTTTTGCTTCAGGGATTCCGCTCATTGGCGTTCATCATATCGAAGGCCATATCAATGCAAACTATATAGAAAATAAAGAGCTGGAACCGCCTTTTATCTGTCTGGTCGTATCCGGCGGACATTCCCATCTGGTCGTTGTGAAAGATTACGGAGAATACGAAATTCTCGGAAGAACGCGGGATGATGCGGCAGGCGAGGCTTTTGACAAAGTAGCGAGGGCGATTGGTCTGGGTTATCCCGGCGGCCCCAAAATCGATAAAGTCTCCAAAGAAGGAAATGCGGACGCGATTCTTTTTCCCCGTGCAAAAGTGGTGGATGCGGTGTATGATTTCAGCTTCAGCGGGTTAAAATCTGCTGTCTTAAATTATCTAAATTCCTGTGAAATGAAGGGAATTACCGTTTGTCAGGCCGATGTTGCCGCTTCTTTTCAGAAAGCGGTCGTCGATGTGCTGGTGGAACATTCCATGCAGGCGGTAAAAGAATATGGATTGAAGAAATTTGCGATTGCGGGCGGTGTGGCGTCAAATTCTTCTCTGCGCGAGGCTTTTGTCAGGGAATGCGGTGCACGGCAGATAGATTTTTACTGCCCGTCACCGATTTTCTGTACGGATAATGCGGCGATGATCGGCACGGCGGCTTACTATGAGTATTTAAAAGGCGTGCGGCATGGTTATGACCTGAACGCTGTGCCGAACCTTACACTGGGATAAAAATTTGTGCGGCATATTTTGGGGCCGAAAAAATACATAAAATACGGCATTCTTCCGATGACTGTTGAGAAGTGGTATGCTCGGATGGAGGAAATTATGGAAGAAAAGACAGTGGCCGTGGTGTTGGCGGCGGGAGCAGGAAAAAGGATGCACAGTGATGTGCAGAAACAGTACCTTCTTCTGCAGGACAGGCCGGTCATTTATTATGCTCTGAAAACGTTTCAGGACAGCTTTGTCGATGAAATCGTGCTGGTTGTCGGGCAGGGTGAAATTGAATATTGCCGAAAAGAAATCGTGGAGAAATATCATTTTTCCAAGGTGAAAAAGATTGCAGAGGGCGGCAGGGAACGTTATCATTCCGTTGCGAATGGCCTGAAAGAGGTCGCTGGCGAGGGATATGTTTTTATTCATGACGGTGCGAGGCCCTTTATAACGGAAGAAATACTGCGGCGTTCCTATGAGGCAGTAAAAGAATATCATGCCTGTGTAGTGGGAATGCCTGTGAAAGATACCATTAAAATCGTGGATGAGGACCGCTTTGCGAAGGCGACACCGAATCGAGAAACGGTCTGGCAGGTGCAGACGCCGCAGGTATTTACGATTGCGCTTGCGAAGAAGGCATATGACAGTCTTTTTATAAAAGAAGAGGAACTGCTAAGACAGGGGATCCACATTACCGACGATGCAATGGTCGTAGAAACTTTGCTGGAACATCCGGTTAAACTGGTGGAGGGGTCCTATCAAAATATCAAAATAACAACGCCGGAAGACCTGAATATTGCGCGTTCTTTTTTGATATAATATGGCTTTGAAAAATTTCTGAAAAATTTCTGAAAAAAGTTGTTGACACTAATATTCTTTTTTGATAGAATAATTTTTGCGCTGGCCGAGAGGGTTGCGCAATGCGAACCTGGAGAGGTATCGAAGTGGTCATAACGAGGCGGTCTTGAAAACCGTTTGTCCGCAAGGGCGCGTGGGTTCGAATCCCACCCTCTCCGCTGGAGATACCTTCTCCACCGAATATTTGTTATGAATCAGCATTTATGTGGAGAAGTACCCAAGATGGCTGAAGGGACACCCCTGGAAAGGGTGCAGGTCGTT